>NZ_PJJT01000084.1:0-179724 GCF_002929615.1 Cryobacterium sp. M91
AACTCAGTGCGAGTATTCGGCGGAAACAACTTGACCATAAAACGCTCCAATCACTAGAGCGTTGCTACGACCATATGACTTTGCCGGCGAAAACGGACCGATACTCACGGGTCGGTGCTGGAAACTCACGGCTCGGCGACGCAGGAACGACGCCGCTGGCTACTACGCGGGGTAGGCGGCCACCAGGGCGGTGAGGGCCTCTTCGATCACGGTCGCGGCATCGTCGATGAGCTCGTCGGAGATCACGACGCTCGGCATGATGCGCAGCACTGAGTCCCAACTGCCGGCATCGAGCACGATGACACCGTTTGTGGTCGCGTGCTTGATCACGGCGGTGAGCGCTTCGGGATAGGGCTTCTTGGTGCCGGGGTGCACGAGCTCGACGCCGAACATGGCGCCCTTGCCGCGCACCTCACCGACGATGGAGAACTTCTCGGCCCAGTCGCCGATGCGCGCCTGCAGCGCCTTCTCAACTCGCTTGGCTTCGCCGAGCAGGTCGTCGCGCTCGATCAGGTTGAACACCGCGAGGGCGGCCGCGGTCGAGACCGGGTTGCCACCGAAGGTGCCGCCGATACCGCCGGGCTGAACGGAATCCATGATGTCGGCACGTCCCGTGACGGCGGCGAGCGGGAATCCGCCGGCGATGCCTTTGGCCGTGGTGACCAGGTCGGGCACGACATCGTGGTGCTCGATCGAGTACCAGACTCCGGTGCGGGCGAGGCCGGCCTGGATCTCATCGGCTACGAAGACGATGCCGTTCTCGGTGCAGAATTCGCGGATGCGCTGGAAGTAGCCGGGCGCGGGAATAACGATGCCACCGTCGCCCTGGATCGGCTCGACGAAGAACGCCGCGATCTCGGTCGCGCCGATGTGAGTGGTGATGTAGTCGATGGTCTTCTCGGCCGCTTCGAGCCCGCTCAGGCCGTCGCGGAACGGGTAGCTCGTCGGCACGCTGTAGATCTCACCGGGGAACGGGCCCATGCCGGCTCGCTCCGGCCAGGGCCGATAGGTCATCGCCATGGTCAGGTTGGTGCGGCCGTGGAAGGCGTGGTCGAGAGCCACGATGGCGCGGCGACCAGTGAACTTGCGGGCGATCTTCACCGCGTTCTCCACGGCCTCGGCACCGGTGTTGACCAGAATCGAGTGCTTCTCAAAGTCGCCGGGGGTAATCTCCGCGAGCTTCTCCGCCACCGCCACATAATTCTCGTACGGCGTGACCGTGAACAGGGTGTGGGTCAGCTTCGCTGCTTGAGCGGATGCTGCCGCCGCGACATCCGGATGCGCGTGACCGATCGTGGTCACCCCGATACCGCAGCCGAGGTCGATGATCTGGTTGCCGTCGACGTCGACCAGGATGGCTCCGGCGCCGTGGTCCATATAGATATTGGCGAGGGTGCCGGCGCCGCGGGCGACGGTCTTCTCACGCCTGGCCTGCAGTTCAACCGACTTGGGGCCGGGAAGAGCCGTGACGAGTTTGCGTTGCTGGGGCACCGAATACGTTGCAGTCATTCGATCAGCCTATGACCGTCAGAGCATCAGACAAACCGCCGCTACAGGCGTTCGCGCGGAAACACCCGATGAGCGAGGCGATTGAGGGTACCGACCGGCGGCGATTCGTTGTAGGCGTTGGCCAATTCCTGACCGGACAGCTGGTGAATGGCCGCCATGATCTCATCCGTGGCCTGCCGGCGGGCCTTGCCGGAGGTAGCCGGGCCGTGGTGGCTGAGGTCGAGCGGTTCGCCGAAGGTGACGGTGACCTTGCGGATGCGCGGCACCGTGGTGCCGACTGGCTGAATCTCCTGGGTACCGATCAGCCCGACCGGAACGACAACGGCGCCCGTGGTGAGGGCGAGCCAGGCGACGCCGGTGCGTCCCTTATAGAGTCGTCCATCGAGCGAGCGGGTACCCTCCGGGTAGATCGCGAAGGCACCCTCGGTATCGAGCACGGAACGGCCGGCGTCGAGTGCGACCTGGGCGGCCTGCCCGGCTCCGCGTTCCACTCCGATGGCGCCGATCGCGGTGAAGAAGGTGCGGGACACCCAGCCCTTGAAACCGGTTCCGGTGAAGTAGGTCGATTTCGCCAGAAACTGCACGCGGCGGGTGGCGACGAGCGGAATGACGATGCTGTCGATGAATGACAGATGGTTGCTCGCGAGAATGACGCGACCGGTCGCCGGGATGTTCTCACGGCCGATGATCTTCGGCCGAAACACGATTCGTGCGACGGGCGCCATGATGCCGTAGCCGAGAAAATAGACGAATCCCGGGCGCTTGACCCGCTCCGGTTCGTCCTGCACGTCGTCAGGTGCGGCTTGCTCGTCACTGTCGATCGTGCTGGTTTCAGCGTTGTCATTGAGTTCTGCATCGGCACCAGTCACCCGTTGACACTACGCCACGACTGGCCAGCAACGAACATACGCCGCGCCCGGCACCTAGCATGGAGTTATGCGCAGAGTAATCATTCTCGGGTCTACCGGCTCGATCGGAACCCAGGCCCTGGACGTCATTCGCGCCAACCCAGAGCGGTTCGAGGTGGTGGGTCTGTCGGCCGGGCGCAACCGCGAACTGCTCGAGCAACAGGCGGCCGACTTCGCAGTCGACGACACCGCGCTCGGCGCCGACGAGGCCGAGCAGCTCGTTCGGGACGTCGAGGCCGATGTCGTGCTGAACGGCATCACCGGCTCGGTCGGTCTCGGCCCGACCTTGGCCGCGCTGAAGGCCGGGCGCACCCTGGCCCTGGCCAATAAGGAGTCGCTGATTGTCGGCGGCGACCTCGTGAAGAATCTTGCTGCGCCGGGGCAGATCGTGCCGGTGGACTCCGAGCACTCGGCGATCGCGCAGGCACTGCTCTCAGGAAGAGCGGATGAGGTGCGTCGCCTCGTGCTGACGGCATCCGGTGGACCTTTTCGCGGTTTTAGTCGGGACCAGCTCGCCCGGGTGACCCCGGCGCAGGCGCTCGCGCACCCGACCTGGAACATGGGGCTCGTGGTGACCACGAACTCGGCGACACTGGTCAATAAGGGTCTGGAGATCATCGAGGCGCACCTGCTGTTCGACGTGGAGTACGACCGCATCGACGCCGTCGTGCACCCGCAATCCGTGGTGCATTCCATGGTCGAATTCGTCGACGGCTCGACGATCGCTCAGGCCTCACCCCCGGACATGCGGCTGCCGATTTCGCTGGGACTCGATTGGCCAAACCGGGTCGCCGCCGTCGGCGCCCCGATCGACTGGACCGTTCCGCACAGCTGGACCTTCGAACCGCTCGACGAAGCCGCTTTTCCGGCGGTCGAGCTGGCTAAGCGGGTCGGCCGTAAGGGCGGCACCTATCCCGCGGTGTTCAACGCGGCCAATGAGCAGGCCGTGGCCGCTTTTCACGCCGGACGCATCGGATTTCTGGATATCGTCGACACGGTGCTGCGCGTGGTCGAATCCCACGAACAGGGCGGCGAACTCAGTCGGGAGTCGCTCGCCGAGGGCGAACGGTGGGCGCGTGCCGCCGCGGATCGGCTGATCGACCAGCGCTAGTTACCAGTCAGTCGTCCCGGTCCTCACGTTGTTCTTTGGCCCGTTCCTTGGCGGCTTCCGCGGCTTTCTTGGCGGCTTCTTCGGCCTGTTCGGCGCGGTCCTTAGCGTTTTCGTCGTTCTGCTGCTGGGCGGCAGCTGCTGCCTCGGCCGCCGCCTGAGCTGCCGCCTCGGCGGCAACGGCGGCGGCGTCGATCTCAACGGTCAAGTCGCCCTGCACCAAATTGATCGCGGACTGGATCGAGGCCGAACGCTCAGCGCTGACCTGGCCGGAGGCGGCGGCCGTGCGCAGATTCGCCTGCATGGCGGTGAGCAGGGTCTGGGCGTTGCTGAAGTCTCCGGCGGCGGAGGCCTCGGTGATGGCCAGAATCTCGGTCTGCAAATTCTCGGCCGTTGCGGCCTGCAGGTCGACCGGGTCGGCCGTGCAGCCGGACAGTGGCAGGAGCAGCCCGACGGCCAGGGCCAGGGCTAGGGGCAGTCGCTTGCGTCGATTCACGGGTTCACGCTCTCCTGAAGCTCTTGAAGATGGGTGCCGAGAGTGCCGTCGACGGTCGGATAGTTCGGTGGCGCCACGGCGGGCGCCTCGGCTGGATTGATCAGGAACAGGGCCACGACGGCGAGGGCGATAAGGGTGAGCCCGCTTACGACCAGGACGAGCACTCGCCGGTGCGCGAGACGGCGCGGCCTGGCCGGGCGCGCAGCGGCGGTGCCAGCTGCGGGAACGCTGGCGGGAGCATCCGCTTTCAGGATCTCGGTCGGAGCGGCAGCGGCAGCGGCAGCGGCTTCGGCACCCGGCAGCAACGGGGCCGGGTCGGGCGCAGCGACCGGCAACAACAGGGTCGCAGCGGGCGCCGGAGCCGGCAGCAGCATGGTGGGCGCATCGGTGGTGCCGCCACCGGCGGCCAGCGCCCGCAGCAACCCGGCGGCGTCGGCCGCGGTCGGCCGGTCGGCGGGGTCGCGGGCGGTCATCGTGCGCAGAACGTCGATCCAGTCGGTGCCGAGATCGTTCGGGATCTCCGGCTGGCGCTGCAGCCGGGCCATGGCCGATTCCACCGCGCTTCCCGGATAGGCGCGCGTTCCGGTGAGGCATTCGAGCAGCACCAGGCCGAGAGAATAGACATCCGTCGGCGCGCCGATAGCGCCGCCAAGCGCCTGCTCCGGGCTGAGGTAGCTCGCCGTGCCGAGCAGCGACCCGGTCGCCGTCAGCCTGGTTTCATCGAGCAGCCGGGCGATGCCGAAGTCGGCCAGCTTGGCGTGCATGCCGCGGCCCGGAAACCCGGAGGGTGCCAGCAGCACGTTGGCCGGCTTGACATCCCGGTGGATAATGCCCCGCTCGTGAACGTAGTGCAGTGCCTCGGCGAGGTCGGCACCCATGCCGGCCACGTCGACGCTCGGTACCGGGCCGTCTTCGATGCGGGTGCGCAGATCCGGGCCGTCGACGAGTTCCATCACGATGAAGGTGCGTGGGATGCCGTCCACCGTGGTGGTTCCGGCATCGAACAGGGTGACCAGCGCGAAGTGGTTCAGGCTCGCCAAGAGGGCGATCTCGCCGCTCTGGCGCTCGGGCTCAGTGCCACCGCCGTCGGCGCGAAACAGCTTGACGGCTACAGAGCGGCCCAGGGCGGTGTCGGTGGCCCGATAAACGGATGCCATCCCCCCGGTGCCGATCAGGCTCATGATGCTGAAACGGTCGGCCAACAGGCTGCCGACGGGGCCGAGAGTCGGCGGTACGGCTGGAGCGGGTGCTGAGAGCTTCTGCGTGGGCATGGTTTCGTGAGCCAAGGGGGACCTCCTGGTGCGTCCGACCTCTAGCCAACCACATGCATCCGCTCAGGGGGGAGATTGGTCGGCACAGCCAGCCGCTTGGCAGCTTGATGCGGTTACTCTACAACAGTGGAAACTGTACTGCTGTTCATACTGGGCGTCGCCATTGTCGTCGTCGGCCTCGCCCTCTCCATCGGCCTGCACGAAATCGGCCACCTGGTGCCCGCCAAGCTATTTGGCGTCAAGGTCACCCAGTACATGATCGGCTTCGGCCCGACGCTCTGGTCCCGCACCAAGGGCGAAACTGAGTATGGAGTCAAGGCTATCCCCATGGGCGGCTATATCGCCATGATCGGCATGTTCCCGCCGTCGAAGAAGGGCGGAGCGCCCCGCAGCACGACCACCGGGTTCTTCGATCAGATGGTGCAGGAGGGCGCGCCGGAGAAGAAGACGAGTGCCCTGTCGACCCTGGTCGACGACGCCCGCCAGGCGAGCGCCGAGACCATTGGCGAGGGTGAAGACCACCGCGCCTTCTACCAGCTGCCGGTCTACCAGCGTGTGATCATCATGCTCGGCGGGCCGACCATGAACCTGCTCATCGCGATCGTGATGTTCTCGATTTTGCTGATGGGATTTGGCTCCCCGCAGATCAGCACCACCGTCGGCAGCGTGAGCGAGTGCGTGCTGCCGGCATCGAGCGACCGCCAGACCTGCGCGGCAACCGACGAAGCCTCACCCGGAGCCGCCGCCGGCCTGCAACCGGGTGACCGACTGGTCAGTATCGGCGGAACCGCCATCTCGACCTGGGAACAGTCCACCGACATCATTCGTGCTTCAGCCGGACGCACCGTCGCGGTCGTCGTTGAACGTGACGGTGCCGCGCTTGACCTCTCGCTGACCCCCAAACTAACCGAACGCTACGTCTATACCGACGACAACGAAATCAAAACGGATGCCGCCGGCGATGCGATCACCGAGCAGGTCGGCTTCGTCGGCATCGGAGCAGCCGCCGAAATGGTGCCTCAGCCCGCAACCGCCGTGCTGCCCATGGTCGGCGACAACATTGCCAATGTTGCCCACCTGATCATCAACCTGCCCGACCGGCTCGTGGCGGTGGCCAACGCGGCGTTCGGGCCCGGGGAGCGCGACCTGAACGGACCGATCAGCGTGGTCGGCGTCGGCCGGGTGGCCGGCGAACTCGCCAGCATCGACACCATTCCGGTCGCCGACAAGGTCGCGAGCATGCTCGGCCTGCTCGGATCCCTCAATATCGCCCTGTTCGTGTTCAACCTGGTGCCCCTGCTTCCGCTGGACGGCGGCCACGTGGCTGGTGCGCTGTGGGAGGGCATCCGTCGATTCTTCGCAAAGCTGTTCAAGCGGCCAGACCCGGGGCCGGTTGACATGGCCAAGCTCATGCCGCTCACTCTCGTGGTCATCATTCTGCTCGGCGGCATGAGCCTGCTGCTGATCTACGCCGACATCGTCAAGCCGATCAACTTCTTCGGCTAGCAGCTACCGCGTCAGCAGCAGCGCTTCACCCTGGCCGCCACCGCCGCATAGAGCCACCGCGGCCTTGCCGGAGCCGCGCCGGGCCAGTTCGAGGGCAGCGTGCAGCGCGATACGTCCGCCGCTCGACCCGATCGGGTGGCCGATCGCGATGCCGCCGCCGTGAATGTTCACGACGTCGGCACTGACGCCGAGCACCTTCGATGATTGGTGCACGACGGAGGCGAATGCCTCGTTGATCTCGACCAGGTCGAGGTCGGCGGCGGTCCAGCCCTCGCGCTTCAGGGCGTGCGCGATGGCATTGGCCGGCTGGGAGTGCAGGGAGTTGTCGGGGCCGGCGACCTGGCCGCTCGCCTTGATCACGGCGAGCCAGGGCAGGCCGTGCTTTTCGGCCCAGGCGCGGCTGGTCACGACGACGGCGCTCGCGCCATCGCTCAGCGGGGCGGCGTTTCCGGCGGTGATGCTCCCTGCCGGGTCGAACGCTGGACGCAGCCGGCCGAGCGTCTCGGTCGTGCTCTCGGCGCGTACGCCCTCATCGGTGCTGATCACGAGCGGCTCACCCTTACGCTGCGGCACGCTGATCGGGGTGATCTCGTCGTGGAACACGTCGGCGGCTGCGGCTGCGGCGGCACGCTGGTGTGAGGCAGCGGCGATTTCGTCCTGCTCGAGGCGGGTTTGGCCGAGCCGGGCGTTGGCGCGTTCGGTGGAGAGCCCCATGGAGAGCCCGTCGAAGGCGTCGGTGAGTCCGTCGTGCGCGGCATGGTCGAGCGCGGACACGGTTCCGTAGTTCCAGCCCTGGCGGGAACCGGGCAGCAGGTGGGGCGCGCGGGACATGGACTCCTGGCCACCGGCCACGACGACATCCGCTTCGCCGAGCCGCACCAGCCGGGCGGCATCGATGACAGCGGCCAGGCCGGAGAGACACACCTTGTTGAGCGTCATAGCCGGTACATTCCACGGGATGCCCGCCGCGACGCTGGACTGCCGGGCCGGGTTCTGCCCGCAGCCGGCCTGCAAAACCTGCCCCATCAGCACGAAGTCCACCTGCTCCGGTGCTACTCCGGCCCGGGCGAGGGCGCCGGCAATGGCCGCCGCGCCGAGGTCAACGGCGGTGAGGGACGAGAGTTGCCCGTTCACGCGACCCTGCGGGGTGCGCGATCCGGCCAGGATTACGACGTCGGTTTCGGTCATCGGGACTCCTTTGTCGTGCATGTTTGATCGAGGTAATCCACCCAGCATATGGGTGCCCAGTGCGGATACGTTCGCCGACCTCGTGCACGCAGCCGCGTTCCGGGAGACGCTGCCAGCACGGCTTGAGCGCAGATCTCGGGCGGCATTCAGCTTGCCCGCTGCGGCGACAACTAAGCTAAGCAGGTGGCTGCAATCAACTTGGGGATGCCCAAAGTACCTGAGGTACTCGCTCCCAGACGCAAATCCCGTCAGATCAAGGTCGGAAAGGTTTTGGTCGGTGGCGATGCTCAAGTGAGCGTGCAATCGATGACGACCACCCCGACCACCAACATCAACGCGACGCTTCAGCAGATCGCCGAACTCACGGCGACCGGCTGTGACATCGTGCGTGTGGCGGTGCCGACCCGCGACGACGCTGAGGCGCTGCCGATCATCGCCAAGAAGAGCCAGATCCCCGTGATCGCGGACATCCACTTCCAGCCCAACTACGTGTTCGCCGCGATCGACGCCGGCTGCGCGGCGGTGCGCGTGAACCCGGGCAATATTCGCAAGTTCGACGACCAGGTGGGCAAGATTGCCGCCGCGGCGAAGGCCGCCGGGGTGAGCATCCGCATCGGCGTCAACGCTGGCTCGCTCGAGCCAAGCCTGATGCAGAAGTACGGCAAGGCCACCCCTGAGGCGCTCGTTGAGAGCGCCGTCTGGGAGGCGAGCCTGTTCGAGGAGCACGACTTTCACGATTTCAAGATCTCGGTCAAGCACAACGACCCGGTGATCATGGTCAAGGCCTATCGTCTGCTAGCCGAGCGCGGCGACTGGCCGTTGCACCTCGGTGTGACCGAGGCCGGTCCGAGTTTTCAGGGCACCATCAAGAGCGCCACGGCGTTCGGACTGCTGCTCGGTGAGGGCATTGGCGACACCATCCGCGTGTCGCTGAGCGCCCCGCCGGTCGAAGAAATCAAGGTGGGTCTGCAGATTCTGCAGTCGCTCAACCTGCGCGAGCGCAAGCTTGAGATCGTCTCCTGCCCCAGCTGCGGCCGGGCCCAAGTGGATGTCTACAAGCTCGCCAACGACGTCACCGACGGGCTTGAAGGAATGACCGTGCCGCTGCGCGTCGCCGTCATGGGTTGCGTCGTCAACGGACCGGGCGAGGCTCGCGAGGCCGACCTCGGCGTCGCGAGCGGAAACGGTCGCGGTCAGATCTTTGTGCGCGGCGAGGTCATCAAGACCGTGCCGGAGTCTGAGATCGTGAAGACCCTGATCGAAGAAGCCAATCGTCTCGCCGCCGAGATGCCTGCCGCTGAACTCGGCAGCCCCACGGTGTCCGTCGGCTCGCAGTAGTTCAAGAACGAGCCACCAAGATGAAATGTTCCACGACCGGGAACGGTTCGTAGAAGCGGTGACATTCGACGGAATGGCAACGACGGAATCGGCACACCCGAAGCGCTGAAGTACGGCTTTCGCGAAGACTGGTCTCGCAGAATCACCATGGAAATTGACTGGGTCAATCTGGGCCCCATCGTCGCGATCATCAGCGGTATCGTCTATGCAATCTTCGACCAATTTTTTAAAACCCGCCGTCGCCTGGCTGAAGCCGAGGGCACTTCAGCGTTGCGCATAGCGCTGACGCAGAGCAACCAGACCAATACCGCGCTGCTGAAGAAATTGACCGCAATGGACTCGCGGCTGGGGGCCATCGAGCGCACCCTGAGCGCGGTCGGCTGAGCCCTGCGGCTGCGGGGGCCGTAGAGCCGGCGCGCGCGTAAGGTAGACGGGTGCCTACACGTCTCTCCAACTACTTCCTCCGTACACTCCGCGAAGACCCCTCCGACGCCGAGGTGACCAGCCACCGCCTGCTCGTGCGGGCCGGCTACATCCGTCGTCAGGCCCCGGGCATTTTCGCCTGGCTGCCGCTCGGCTTGCGGGTGAAGGCCAAAGTGGAGCGCATCATCCGTGAAGAGATGACCGCTGCCGGCGCGCACGAGGTGCACTTTCCGGCGCTACTGCCGCGTGAGCCCTACGAGTTGACCGGCCGCTGGGACGAATACGGCGAGGGCCTGTTCCGCCTGAAAGACCGCAAGGGCTCCGACATGCTGCTCGCGCCGACCCACGAAGAGGTCTTCGCGCTGCTCGTCAAAGACCTGTACAGCAGCTACAAGGACCTGCCGCTATCGATCTACCAGATTCAGGACAAGTACCGCGACGAGGCACGCTCACGCGGCGGACTGCTGCGCGGCCGCGAATTCACCATGAAAGACGCGTACTCCTTCGACTACACCGACGCCGGCCTCGACCTGAGCTACCAGCTGCAGCGCGACGCCTACGAGCGCATTTTCAACCGGTTCGGCCTCGAATACGAGATCGTCCAAGCGGATGCCGGCGCCATGGGTGGCTCCAAAAGCGAAGAGTTTTTGCACCCCACCCCGGTGGGTGAAGACACCTTCGTGCGCAGCGTTGGCGGCTACGCGGCCAACATCGAGGCCTTTCGCACCCTCGTTCCGGCCGACAAAGATTTCAGCACCCTGCCCGCCGCGCAGGTCTTCGACACCCCGAACACCCCGACCATTCAGACGCTCGTCGACAAGGCCAACGCCGAGCAGCCGCGCCTCGACGGTCGCGAGTGGACCGCAGCCGACACCCTCAAGAACGTCGTGCTCGCGCTCACGAACCTTGACGGCACCCGTGAACTCATCGCGATCGGCGTTCCCGGCGACCGCGAAGTCGACCTCAAGCGCGTCGAGGTCGCCTTCGCCCCCGCCGAGGTCGAGGCCGCCAACGAGGGCGACTTCGCCAAGAACCCCGGCCTGGTCAAGGGGTATATCGGCCCGTGGGGAGCAGCTGGCGCCGTGCTCGGTACCAAGTCGACCACCGGCATCCGTTTTCTGGTCGACCCGCGCGTGGTCGCCGGAACCGAGTGGATCACCGGCGCCAACGAAGCGGGCCGGCACGTGTTCGGCCTCGTCGCCGGCCGTGACTTCGCCATCGACGACGTGGTCGAAGCCTCCGACGTGCGCGCCGGCGACCCGGCGCCCGACGGCTCCGGCCCGGTCGAACTTATTCGTGGCATGGAAATCGGGCACGTGTTCCAGCTCGGTCGCAAGTACGCCGAGGTGCTCGGTCTCAAGGTTCTCGACGAGAACGGCAAGCTGGTCACGGTCACGATGGGTTCTTACGGCATCGGCGTCACCCGCATCCTCGCCGTCATCGCCGAACTCAATAACGACGCCAAGGGCCTGATCTGGCCCGAATCGGTCACCCCGTTCGACGTGCACGTGATCGCCACCGGCCGCGACGAAATCGTCTTCGATACCTCGGAGGCCGTTGTTGCCGCGATCGAAGCCACCGGCCGCGAGGTGCTCTACGACGACCGCCGCAAGGTTTCGCCCGGCGTCAAGTTCGGTGACGCCGAGCTCATCGGCGTGCCGTGGATCGTGATCGTGGGTCGCGGCGCCGCCGACGGCATCGTCGAGCTGTGGAACCGTCGCACCGGCGACCGCGAGCAGGTCGACGTCGCTGACGTCGCCAGGCACTTCGTCTAAGAATCGTTTTATCGAGAACGGATACTGCCGGCCAACTGAGCAGGCAGCATCCGTTCTGCAGCGAGCCAGCGCTGGACCGACCCACCGCGGGGAGAATGGGTGACGGGACGCCGCAGATTCGGGTACCGTTGTATTCAGCCCGCTGCGCGGTTTCGCGGCGGCAAGATCATGCGACTAGATCGTACGTAGAGGAGGCCGGCCATGGACATCGACCTCAGTGTTTTGCGGCTATTGGAGCGCGAAAAAGAGATTCCCTTCGAGGAACTCGTGCAAATCATCGAACAGGCGATTCTGACCGCCTATGTCAAGCACATCCAGCAAGACGTGTCGAAGCTGGAAGCTTCGAAGATTGCTGAAGCCAAGCACGATATCCAGGAAGTGCCCGAAGCGCGCGTCGTTCTCGATCGCAAGTCCGGGCACGTGGACATCTACATTCCCGAGCACGACGACGAGGGCAACGTCATCGGCGAAGCCGTGGACAACCCCACCGACTTCGGTCGCATCGCCGCTTTCGCCGCCAAGCAGGTCATCAACCAGCGTCTGCGCGACCTGGCCGATGACGCCGTGCTCGGTCAGTTCAAGGGTCGCGAAGGTGACATCATCGCCGGAATCATTCAGCAGGGCCCTAACCCCCGCATGATTCACGTCGACCTCGGCACCATCGAAGCGATCATGCCGCCCGAGGAGCAGGTTCCTACCGAGAGCTACGTTCACGGCGCGCGCATTCGCGTGTTCGTGACGGCCGTCGGTCGTGGGCTCAAGGGCCCGCAGATCACCGTATCGCGCACCCACCCTTCGCTCGTGCGCAAGCTGTTTGCGCTCGAGGTTCCCGAGATCGCCAGCGGAGTCGTCGAGATCGTCTCGCTCGCCCGCGAAGCCGGCCACCGCACCAAGATCGCCGTGCGCGCCACCGAACCCGGCGTGAACGCCAAGGGTGCCTGCATCGGCGAACTCGGCCAGCGCGTGCGCGCCGTGACCGTCGAGCTCAACAACGAGAAGATCGACATCGTCGACTTCTCGCCTGACCTCGCGACCTTCGTCGCGAGCGCTCTGTCGCCGGCCAAGGTGACGAGCGCCTACGTGATCGACGAGTCGATCAAGGCTGTGCGTGCCCTCGTGCCCGACTACCAGCTGTCGCTCGCGATCGGCAAAGAGGGCCAGAATGCGCGCCTCGCCGCCAAATTGACCGGTGCGAAAATCGACATTCAGCCCGACAGCATTCTGGAGGATGCCGAATAGGGGGTACGATGAATTCCGTTAGAACGTGTATTGGCTGCCGTTCGCGCGCCCCTCGATCCTCACTTTTGCGGATCGTTGCTGGGAAATCAGAAGTTGTGGTGGATGAAAACGCCACAATCCCCGGTAGAGGTGCGTGGCTGCACGCCCTTGAAGCGTGCTTTCAGGATGCCGTAAGGCGCCACGCTTTCGGGCGTGCTTTTCGCGTGACCAGGTCACTGGACGCGAAACAACTAGAGAACAGGCTGAATTGGCTTATGGATAACTAATGAGCGGCTCGAAATGAGACCCGTCCGTTATTAACGGTCTGCCCCTTTCCGGGTGCAGACCCGGAACAGGAGAATTGTGGCTGCGAAACCACGCGTACACGAGATCGCTACCGAGCTCGGAGTCGACAGCAAGGTAGCCCTTGCTAAATTGAAAGAAATGGGCGAGTTCGTAAAAGGACCGTCTTCCAGTGTTGAACCGCCCGTAGCACGTCGCCTTCGAGCCGCTCTCGAGGCCGAAAGCAAGGCCGCTAAGGCTGCAACGCCAGCGCCCGCCGCCGGAGAAGCTGTAAAGGCAACGCCCGCTCGTCCGAGCCACGGCGCCAAGCCCGGTGCTCGTCCCGGCCCCAAGCCCGCCGCCGAGCCCGTTGCTCCGGTCGTCGTGGAGACCCCGGTAGCGGATGCTGCGCCCGTTCCGGTCGCACCGCTCACCGTCGCCGAGCGCCAGGCTCAGGCCGCGGAGAAGGCTGCTGCTGCGGAGAAGGCTGCTGCCGCCGCGGGTGACAAGCCCAGCACGGACACCCCCGAAGCGAAGGCCATGGAAGGATCGGCTACGCCGGTCAAGCCGGGCATGCCTCGCCCGGGAGCTGCGCGCCCCGGCAACAACCCGTTTGCCAGCAACCAGGGCATGGGCCAGCGCCCAGCTCAGCCGCCGCGTCCGGGGAACAACCCGTTCGCGAGCGCACAGGGCATGGGCCAGCGCCCCGCAACACCCACCCCGAGCAACATTCCGCGCCCTCCGGCGCCGCGCCCCGGTGCCCCTCGCCCCGGTGGACCCGGCCAGGCGGCACGCCCGACCGGTTTCGGTCAGCGCCCAGGCGCCTTCCAGCGCCCCGGCGGCGCCCCGGGAGGAGCCGGCGCCGCACGCCCCGGATTCACTCGCCCCGGAGCTCCTGCCGGAGCCCCCGGCTTCGGCCCGCCCCGCCCTGCCGGTGGAGGAGGCGGAGCCGGTCGCGGTCGCGGTCCGGGCGGTGGCACCGCTGGTGCCTTCGGTCGCGGTGGCGGCAAGAACAAGGCGCGCAAGTCGAAGCGTACGAAGAGAGCAGAGTTCGAGCTGCGCGAGGCCCCGTCGCTGGGTGGAGTATCCGTACCCCGCGGCGACGGTGGCACCGTTGTTCGTCTGCGCCGCGGAGCATCCATCACGGACTTCGCCGACAAGATTGACGCGAGCCCCGGAAACCTCGTTACCGTGCTGTTCCACCTCGGTGAAATGGCCACGGCAACGGAGTCCCTCGACGAGGCCACGTTCGACGTACTCGGCAGCGAACTCGGCTACAAGATTCAGATGGTCTCGCCCGATGACGAAGACCGTGAGCTGCTGCTCGCGTTCGATATCGACATCGATCAGGAACTCGAAGACGAAACCGACGAGGACCTTGCGATTCGTCCTCCCGTCGTCACCGTCATGGGCCACGTAGACCACGGTAAGACCGCGCTGCTTGACGCGATCCGTAACGCCAAGGTTGCCGAGGGCGAGGCCGGTGGTATCACGCAGCACATCGGTGCCTACCAGATCATCACCGAGCACGAGGGCATCGACCGTGCCATGACCTTCATTGACACACCGGGCCACGAGGCGTTCACCGCCATGCGTGCTCGTGGTGCGCAGGTCACCGACATCGCGATCCTCGTGGTTGCCGCCGACGACGGCATCATGCCGCAGACGATTGAGGCGCTCAACCACGCCCAGGCCGCCAACGTGCCGATCGTGGTTGCAGTGAACAAGATCGACAAGCCAGGCGCCAACCCGCAGAAGGTGCGTCAGCAGCTGACCGAATTCGGCCTCGTCGCCGAAGAGTACGGCGGAGACGTCATGTTCGTCGACGTGTCGGCCAAGAACAAGACCGGTATCAAGGAAATTCTTGACGCCGTGCTCCTGGTCGCCGATGCCGCACTCGACATGCGCTCCAACCCGAACAAGGACGCCCGCGGTGTCGCCATCGAGGCTCGCCTGGACAAGGGCCGCGGCGCGGTGGCAACCGTGCTCATCCAGTCCGGAACGCTGCACGTCGGAGACTCCATCGTCGCCGGAACGGCCTACGGCCGCGTTCGTGCGATGGCCGACGAAAACGGCGTTGCCGTTCTCGCCGCCACGCCGTCCCGCGCGGTCCAGGTGCAGGGTCTGTCGAGCGTTCCCCGCGCCGGTGACACCTTCCTCGTCATCGAGGAAGACCGCACCGCCCGTCAGATCGCCGAGAAGCGTGAAGCCGCCGAGCGCAACGCACTGCTGGCCAAGGCCCGCAAGCGCATCAGCCTCGAAGACTTCACCCGTGCGCTCGAAGAGGGCAAGGTCGAGTCGCTCAACCTCATCATCAAGGGTGACGTCTCCGGTGCCGTTGAGGCCCTGGAAGAGTCGCTCCTCAAGATCGAGGTCGACGATTCGGTGCAGCTGCGCATCATCCACCGTGGTGTCGGTGCGGTCACGGAGAGCGACGTCAACCTCGCTACCGTCGACAACGCCATCATTATCGGGTTCAACGTTCGCCCGGACACGAAGGCCCGCGAGCGTGCTGCTCGCGAAGGCGTCGACGTGCGCTTCTACTCCGTCATCTACTCCGCGCTCGAGGACATCGAAAGTTCCCTCAAGGGAATGCTCAAGCCCGAGTACGAAGAGATCCAGAGTGGTATCGCCGAAATTCGCGAGGTCTTCAGCTCGTCGAAGTTCGGAAACGTCGCCGGTGTCATCGTTCGCTCCGGTACCATCACCCGAAATGCCAAGGCTCGCGTTATCCGCGAGGGCATTGTGGTGGGGGACAACCTGGGCATCGAGTCGCTGCGCCGCTTCAAGGACGATGTCACCGAGGTCCGTACGGACTTCGAGTGTGGTATCGGACTGGGCAAGTTCAACGACATCCGAATTGGCGATGAGATCGAGACCATCGAAATGAAGGAGAAGCCGCGCGTCTAGCGTTGGTTTGGGGGTCGGGCTTCTCGCGAAGCCCGACTTCTGTATTGGGTCGGTCTTTTCATTGAGACCCGACCGTGGGTCGGGTCTCCGCAAATTTCCCCTCGAAAAAGAAAGAGAGCGGGGACCCCTACCCCGATTCCCTTTTCAAGGGGTAATTTGCTCCGACCCTCAGTTGGGTTCGCGGCATCCGTTTAATACGGTTTGAAAACGCAGAATGATCCGGCGCTTCGGCGCCGGCAAACAAGGAGTAGTGCAATGGCAGATCCGGAACGCGCCAGAAAGATGGCGGACCGCATTAAGGTCATCATCGCCAAGCGGCTGGAACGCGGCTTGCGCGACCCGAGGCTCGGGTTTGTGACCATCACAGACGTGAAGGTCACCGGGGATCTGCAGCACGCCTCGGTGTTTTACACCGTCTACGGCTCGATCGAAGAGCGCACGGACAGTGCAGCCGCACTCAAGGCCGCCACCGGCCTGATGCGCAGCGAGGTCGGCAAGAACATCACCGCGAGGCTCACCCCGTCGATCGAGTTCATCGCCGACGGTATTCCGGAGAACGCAGCGTTGATCGATGATCTGTTGCGTGAGGCGCACGATCGCGACACCGCGACCGAGGACAGCAAGGGCACGGCGACCTATGCCGGCGACGCCGATCCGTACAAGAAGCCGCGGGACTACGACCTCGAAGACGACGAGGCCGACGACGTGTCGGCTGACTCCGACGCTGCGAGCACCGCGAAGCACTAGCGCCACCTTCGACCGGGCCCGGGCCCGGAAACTGGGCCCATGATAGATCATGGGCCTGCTTTCCGGGCCCGGGCCCGGTCAGTTTAAAAGGCGGCGGGTTTACGGTGCTGGTGCTGGTGCTGGTGCTGGTGCTGGTGGGGCGGCAGGGTGCGGCTAGTGGATGGCGGGGGCGCGCTGGTAGCGCGCGAAACGGTAGGGCAGGCCGGTGCTGGAGTGGAGCCATCCGCTGGCTGGATTGGTGTTTACACGGGTCCAGTCGGGCGTGAGCGCTGGGGCGCGGGTATCGCCGGCGAACTGTTCGTCTATCTCGGTCAGCTCGAGGGTATCGGCGTGCGGGAGGGCGAGGCGAAAGATCTCGGCGCCGCCGATCACCCAGACCGGCCCAGCGGCAGTCACGATTGCGTCGTCGAAGCTGTGCACAACGGATGCCCCGGGCGCGGCCCAGTCCCGTTGGCGCGTGATCACGACGTTGTGGCGGCCCGGCAGGGGACGGAAGCGTTCGGGAATCGAGTCCCAGGTGAGCCGGCCCATGATGACGACACCGCCACCGGTGATCGCACGAAAATGGGCGAGGTCCTCGGGCAGGTGCCAGGGGAGGCGGCCGTCGAAACCGATCACACCATTGCGGCTTTGCGCCCAGATCAGACCGATGCTCATGACATCCCGTCGGGCAGGGTGTAACCGTCGGGGGAATCGACCGCCAGGCCGTCGGCCACGAGGCTGTGCAGCGCGCGCTGCAACTGGGCCGCCTCTGGCCAGAGCGAGGCAATCTCGGCTTCCGTTACGGCGCGGTGGGTGGAGCGGAGCTCGGCCATGATCAGGCCGCGTACCTGCCGGTCACTGCCCGCGAACTTCTTCTGCACGGTCTTGCGCGTTCCGGTGAACTCGGGGTAGTCGGCGGCGCGCCAGGCACAGTCGTCCCGAATCGGGCAGATATCGCAGTGCGGGCTGCGGCTGGTGCAGACGACCGCGCCGAGCTCCATGATCGCTGCGTTGAACAGGGCGGCTTCGAGCGCGCTACCCGGCAGCAGGGCACCCATCGCCTCGAGGTCACGCCCGCGGCTGGGCGGTGCCGGTTCTCCAGCGCCCGCGACGGCGCGGGCAATCACCCGCCGGGTGTTGGTATCGACGACCGGATGCCGGTGGCCATACGCGAACGCTGCCACCGCACGCGCGGTGTAGTCCCCGATCCCGGTCAGAGCCAGCAGCGCATCGATGTCGGAGGGGACGACGCCGCCGTGTTGCTCGGTGATCTGCACGGCCGCAGCGTGGAGCCACAGGGCGCGCCGCGGGTACCCGAGGCTGGACCAGGCGCGCACCGCTTCGCTCGGCGGCACCGCGGCGAGGTCGGCGGGTGTCGGCCACCGCGCGAGCCACTCCTGTAGCCGGGGAATGACCCGCTTCACCGGGGTCTGCTGCAGCATGAATTCGCTCACCAGAATGCCCCAGGCGCCGAATCCCTCGCGGCGCCAGGGCAGGTCGCGGGCGTTGGCCAGGAACCAGGCGTTGAGCGTGGTGCTGACATCAGCCGTCCTGCTGCCGGCCACCGCGCCCGGAGCGGCCGCACGAGCGGCGTTGTCTCCGGTGCCGGCAACTGTTGCGACGGGCACACCGGGCGCGTCCTGCGGCGCAGCGGGATCATTCGAGGGCGCGATGTTCATTCTTTCTAATCTAGGCTCGTTTCATGAAGCTGGTTTCCACACCCCGGATCGAATTTTTACGCACCCTGGCCGCCGAGATTCTGCACAATTACGGGCGAGGTCGTACGATCATTGCCGTCGACGGCAGCGAGATCGACGGCAGCGAGATCGACGGCAGCGAGAAAGCCGGCCGCGTTGGCTTCGCCGACGACCTCGCGGCGGTGTTCCGCGAGACCGAACACACCACGTTTAGAGCCAGCCTGCGAAATTTTCAGCACTCACGCGCCGAGCAACAGCGACTCGGCGGAGACCGCGTCGATGTTTCCGAGCGGTTGTACCGGGTCGGGTATGACTACTCGGCGCTGCGCCGCGTACTGGTCGAACCCTTTCGCCTGGGTGGCAGTACCGGGTTCGTCACCGAGGAATTCGACCCCGACCGCGATGCCTGGATTCAACCGACCTGGCAGACCGCCCCGGCTGACGCCATACTCATCGTCGACGGAGCCTACAGCAACCGACCGGAATTACACGGGCTGTGGCTGTTCAGCGTGCTGCTTGAATCGGAGCCAGGGAGCGACTCCGACCGGCAGTACCTCGCCGATGTGCGCCCGCGGGACCTGGTTTCGGCGGTCGTCGACAACACCAACGCCACCCTTCCGCGGCGGGTCTTGACCGACCGCTGCTAGTGGCTGGTGGCGGTGAGCTGATCGAACCGGGCCATGACTTGCGCCGGTTTCAGGAATTCCCGGCTGATCTCCACCTCGTGCACCAGCGCGGTCAGGAGCGCGTTGACCGGTGCCCGTCGTCCGGCCAGTTCGGCCTGGCGCACGACAGCGCCATTGAGGTGGTCGATTTCGGTCAGGTGGGCCCGCTTGATGCTCTGCAGGGTCGACCCCAGATTGGCGACCGGTCCCATTTTTGCGCCCATGCGCAGCGGCAGGGTCTGTCCGAGAGCCACCGGCAGCCGCGCGAACACGCGCAGGCTGCGATCGCTCATCCCCTGCAGTGACCCAAAGGTGACGTGGCGGGCCATCCCCACCTGCACGGTCTCCTGCATACTTTCGGTCAGGATTCGGCGCAGCGGTGCATCGGCGATGATCGCCTGGACGCTCAGCCCGGTGATGGCCGGCAGGGCGTTGAGCATGTTCACCACAAGCTTGGTCCACTGGGCGCCCACGAAGTCTTCGGCGGCGAAGGTGGGGAACGCCTCGTCCAGCACCGCCTGCCAGTGCTGGGTGGCAGCATCCGCTTTTCCGTTGCCGCGACCGAGGTAGCTTGATGCTGCGGTGGTCACCCGCACGCGGCCCGGCCCGATGTAGTGCGCGGCAATGAGGGTGAGCAGGCCGAAGCATTCCGAGTTGGGCAGCAGATCCTGGGCGATTCGCACCCCGTCCAGCCCGTTCTGCACGACGATCACCGGTGAGCCGTCGAGCAGCTCGGCGTTCTCGGCGATGGCGGCCGCGGCATCCTGCGCCTTCGTGCAGATGAGGGTCAGATCCGGCGTTTCGGTCAGAATCTCCCGCACCAACACGCGGCATTGCGCATCCCCGTAACCGCCGGTGAGTCGGATTCCGTTCTCTCGAATCAGCGACCTGGCGACCTCGCGGGCCGTGATGGTGAGATCGTGGCCGGCTCGCGCGAACAGGGTGGCGAAGAGTCCGCCCAGGGCGCCGGCGCCGATCACAGCAATTCGCATAGCCCCAGCCTAGATCGCGTTTCGAGCGGGAGCGTTCCACGCTGGTACCCTCATGGAGTGACTAGCGGCCTCCTCCTCATTGACAAGGCGCAGGGCTGGACCAGCCATGACGCTGTCGCCCGAACCCGGCGCCTGGCCGGGACCCGCAAGGTCGGCCACGCCGGCACCCTCGATCCGATGGCCACCGGCCTGCTCGTGCTCGGCATCGACAGCTCGACCCGGCTGCTCACCTTTGTCGTCGGGCAGGGCAAGGAATACCTTGCGACCATTCGTCTGGGGCAGTCCACCACGACCGATGACGCCGAGGGCGATGTACTCACTCGCGCACCGGGCGAACAGGTCGCCGCGATCACCGCCGAAGCCGTCATCGCGGGTATTGACAACCTCACCGGCGATATCAACCAGCAGCCGAGTGCCGTCAGCGCCATCAAGGTCGAGGGAAAACGGGCTTACGCCCGGGTGCGTGCCGGCGAAGACGTGCAGCTGCCGCCGCGACCGGTCACGGTGAGCGGTTTCGACCTGCTCACGAGCACGCCTGGCGACGGTTTTCTCGACCTCGAGGTGCGGGTCGAGTGCAGCTCCGGCACCTATATTCGCGCCCTCGCCCGTGACCTCGGTGTGGCACTCGGCGTCGGCGGCCACCTCACAGTGCTGCGCCGCACGAGAATCGGCCCGTTCCGCATCGAGAACGCGGCCACGCTCGAGCAGGTCGATGTCGTCGCCAACCTCATTTCTCCAGCGGATGCCGCCACCCGGCTGCTGGCGCGCCTCGACCTGTCCGCAGAGCAAGCCATCGACCTCGGTCATGGAAAACGCATCACCGTGGAGAAAGACGCCACCCGCACCGGTCCGGTCGCCGCCATTGCGCCGGACGGGCGCCTGGTCGGATTGGTCGAGTATCGCGGCGACCAGGCCAAGTCGCTGCTGAACTTTCCGCCAGATCTCCCGACCGCCACCGAACCGGAACACAGCTCATGATCGAATGGTTTACCTGGCTGCAGCTCGGCATCGCCGTGCCCGGCGGAGTGCTCTGTGTCATCCTCGGCTTGCTCGGCCGCAAACCCACCGACCTCACCATGGGCGCGGCCGCCCTCGTCGAGCTGCTGCTCATCGTGCAGCTCGCTGCCGCGATCGCGGCGCCACTGGCCGGCAACGACGCCACCGGCAGTCTGCTCGAGTTCTACACCTACCTGGTCAGTGCCATTGCGCTGCCGGTCGCGGCCGGATTCTGGGCGCTGGTCGAACGCAGCCGCTGGAGCACCGTCATTCTCGGCGTAACCTGCCTGTCGGTCGCGGTCATGCTCTACCGCATGAACCAGATCTGGAACGTGCAGGGGAGCTGACCCGGTTTCGGTAGCCCCGCGGAAGCTGCAATAATTATCGAGCAATGAAAACAGAGCGATGACAGAATCCCCGACCGAGAAGCCCGCCGCCGCCGAGCGGGTGAGCGGCATCGGTCGACTCCTCATCGCCGTTTACGGCGTGCTGGCCCTCGCCGCCACCGGCCGCTCCTTCGTACAAATCGCGCGGGCCTTCGATGAAGCCCCGCTCGCTTATTCCTTGTCTGCTCTCGCCGCGGTGGTCTATATCGTGGCCACGGTGGCCCTGATGCGGCGCAGCATCCGCTGGTATCGCATCGCCTGGATCACGATCAGCTTTGAACTGCTGGGCGTACTCGTCGTCGGTACCCTGAGTCTGGTTGATCCGGCGCTGTTCGAGCACGCGACCGTCTGGTCGATCTACGGCAGCGGATACCTCTTCATTCCCCTCGTGCTGCCCCTGCTGGGCATGTGGTGGCTCGCCCGCCACCGCGTCGCGTCGGTGAGCGAGGGTCGCGCATGAAGATTCTGAACGGCGTCGAGTCCGTGCCGAGCGACTGGCCCGACTCGGCCGTGAGCATCGGCAAGTTCGACGGCGTCCATGCCGGACACCGGGCGGTCATCGCCGAGCTCCAGACCGTCGCCGAGCGCGAACAGCTGGCGGCCGTCGTCGTGACGTTCGACCGGCATCCGCTCGCCCTGCTCTCGCCGCAAAACTGCCCGAGAACGCTGGTCAGCGCGGAGCAGAAACTCAACCTGATCGCCGAGACCGGGATCGACGCGACCCTGCTGCTCGAGTTCAACCACGCCCTGTCCAGCCTTCCGCCGCGCGAATTCATCGAAAACATTCTGGTCACCGCCCTGCACGCCCGTTTCGTGCTCGTCGGTCGTGACTTTCGGTTCGGAGCCAAGGGGGCCGGCGACGTCGCCCTGCTGAGGCAACTCGGCCTCGAATTCGGCTACACCGTCGGACTGATCGACGATGTGAAACCAGACGGGGAACGCCGGGTCTCGTCCACCTGGATTCGCGAATTGCTCGGCGCCGGTGCGGTGCGCGACGCCGGAGACCTGCTCGGGCATCTGCCGACCGTGCGAGGAATGGTGGTGCACGGCGCAGCCCGCGGTCGCGAACTGGGCTTTCCCACCGCGAACCTGTCCACCGATTCCGAGGGTCTGATTCCGGCCGATGGCGTCTATGCCGGTTGGCTGACGGATGCCGGTGCTCGCTACCCGGCGGCGATTTCGGTTGGCAACAATCCCACCTTCAACGGGGTGGCGCAGAAGCAGGTCGAGGCCTACGTGCTCGATGAGACCGAGCTGGACCTATACGACCGTGTGGTCGACGTCGCGTTCGTTGAGCGGATTCGCGGCATGGTCGCCTACGCCGGCATCGACCCGTTGATCGAGCAGATTCGCGACGACGTGGCGCGGGTGCGCACGATCCTGGGCCCGTAAATCCGGGAATGGTTTAGTCCAGTCGGAGCCGGTTACCGACGGCGAACCAGGCGGTCGCGCCAAACACCGGGGCGAGCAGCACCGCCAGGACCCAGTTGGTGCGCTTGGTCGGACACAGGTGTGCGGCCCGCCCGATCTGCACCATGGCGACGAGGGAGAGGGTGAGCACGACCAGCCCAGCAAGCACCGCCACCATGATGCCGACCCAGTCGTGACCGCCGATGTTTTCCATGCCCCAAACCATACCAAACAGTATGTTTATTGTTTCGCACAATGGGGTAACGGTATCTGAGCACTGGCACGCGGGGCTTAGCCCCAAAAGGGGGTGCCGTCAAGGCCCTCGGGGGGAGTCGATGCGGGTCGTTGCCCCGGGTATTCTGGAAACTCGCGCATTTCCCGGGGGATCTAATGTCACAACAAGTACGAGCGATCGAAACGCGCGCCGCGATAATTCGCGGTGCAGCAGCGGCCTTTGAGCAGCGCGGTTACGGGAGTACGTCCCTTGCCCAGGTCAGCAGCGCCGCAGGCGTGACGAAGGGCGCGCTGTACTTTCACTTCGATTCGAAGGAAGCCCTCGCCGTAGCGATTATCGCCGCCCAGCACGCGGCGTCGGCGGCGGCCGGGCAGAAGCTCCTCGATGACAACTATCCCGGTTTGCACGCCCTCGTCTCGATGTCCTACGAGCTCGCCCGGCAGCTCCGCGACGACCTCGTCGTGAGCGCCGGCATCCGTTTAACCATCGAAGCGGTGAATTTTTCCACCCCGGTGGCCGGTCCGTACCTCGACTGGATGGTCGCCTGCGAGGAATTCCTCCGCCGGGGGATCGCCTCCGGCGACGTCAACCCAAAGCTGGACGTCAGCGCGGCCGCGCATTTCTGCACCGCGGCCTTCACCGGCGTGCAGGTCGTCTCCGACGTATTGACCAAGCGGGCCGACATTGACCAGCGCCTCACCGAAATGTGGGCCATGCTTCTGCCGGCCCTCGTTGCTCCCGGCCGCTGGGAGGACCTGAAAGACCTACCGGAGCGCATCCGGCGGGAGCGCACGGGGCTGTAACCGTCGTATCCGCTCGGCTGAACCTCGCCCCCTAGACTGGCCGAGTGACTACCGCAACCCCCAGCCCCCTCTGGCCGGGACGCGGCCTGGCCCTGCTGGGCATCATTCTGGTCGCTGCCAATCTCCGCAACGCGGTGACCGCCCTCTCGCCCATCGTCGCCGAGATCAACGTCGATATTCCGCTCGGAGTGGTAGCTCTCGGCGTGCTCGGCATGCTTCCGCCGGTCTGCTTTGCCGTGTTCGGTATCTTCACCCCCATGATCACCCGCCGCCATGGCCTCGAACTGCCCCTCGTACTCGCTCTCCTGGCGATTCTGGTCGGTCATTTCACTCGCGGGTCATCCGGCTCGATCACCATGCTCATTATCGGCAGTGTCATCGCCTTCGCCGGCCTCGGCGTCGGCAATGTGCTCCTGCCGCCGCTGGTCAAGAAATACTTTCCGGACCGGATCGGCCTCGTCACGTCCCTCTACGCCACAATGATGTCGCTGAGCACCCTCGTTCCTCCGCTCATCGCCGTTCCGGTAGCGGATGCCGCGGGCTGGCGAATCTCGCTCGGCATGTGGATGCTGCTGGCTCTGCTGGCGCTGGTGCCGTGGATCACGATGCTCCTGCGGCACCGCACCGAGCAATCGCCGAGCCCCGTGGTCGATGAGGCCGATGCGGCCATTCTCGGTCGACTGTGGCGATCCTCGATCGCCTGGGCCATCGCCGGCGTGTTCGCGACCTCGTCGCTCAACGCCTACGCCATGTTCGCCTGGCTGCCTCAGCTCCTCGTCGAGACCGCGGGGGCGACTCCGGGCGAGGCGGGGACGCTTCTCGCGGTCTACGCCGGCATGGGAATCCCGTGCGCCCTGATCATTCCGATCCTCACCGCCCGCCTGAAAAATATCGGCCCGCTCGTCTACGTGGGCGTATTCGCGTTCGTAATCGGCGATCTGGGGCTATTGTTGCTGCCGGCGACCCTGACCTGGCTCTGGGTGTCGCTCGCCGGCCTGGGGCCCATGTTTTTCCCGCTGGCTCTCGTGCTCATTAATCTGCGCACCCGCACCCACGCCGGTGCGGTCGCGCTCAGCAGCTTCGTGCAGGGCATCGGTTACACCCTCGGTGCACTGGGCCCGCTGGTTTTCGGCCTGTTGCACGAACTGAGCGGTGGGTGGACCTGGCCGATGGTCTTCCTCCTCGTAACGGCGCTGGTCGTGCTTGTCGCTGGAGCGGTGATCGGTCGACCGCACATGCTCGAAGACGACCTGGCACGCTCCCGCTGAGCCAGCCGGCTACGGCACCAATTCCCCGCGGTGAATCAGCGCTGCGGCGCCGATCAGTGGGCCGTCGCCCGAGAGGGTCGAGTGCACCACGCGCACCCGGGTGGCGTAGGCGAATTGCACGCGTTCCAGGATCGCTGCGCGAGCGAAATCCAGCAGGTCGGGGGTGACATTCGAGAAGCCGCCACCGATGGCGACCACGTCGAGGTCGAGCAGCGTCGCTGCCGAGGCGATTGCCTGGCCGAGGGCCCGGCCGCTGCGCTTTACGGCCAGAATCGCGATCGGGTCGGCGGCCGCGTAGGCCGCCGCCAGGTCCTCGCCAGACTCGCCGGTGAAGCCCTGAGATCTGGCCCAGGCGACGGTTTTCGGCCCGGAGGCGATCGCCTCGATGCAGCCGGTGCCGCCGCAGGCGCAGGCATCCAGGAAGCCGCCGACCTCGATGTGGCCGATATGACCGGCATTTCCGGTGGGACCGGACACCGTGACGCCGCCGAGAATCAGGCCGCCACCGACACCGGTCGACACGATCATGCCCATTAGGTTGTCGACTCCGCGGCCCGCGCCCACCCAGTGTTCGGCCAGGGTGATGCACAGGCCGTCCATGCGCAGCCGCACATCCAGACCGGGAACCAGCTCGGCCACGAGCTCCTGGAGCCCGAACTCGCGCCACACCGGCAGATTGAGCGGCGACACCGCCCCCGAGTGCAGGTGAATCGGCCCGGCACAGCCAATGCCGACGCCGATCAGCGGATAGCCCGGCGGCACGCTCGCGAGGGTTGCCAGAATGACAGTTCTGACAGCGGATGCGAGCTGCTCACTGGTCGCGCTGGCCCCGGTCGGCGCGCGGTGCCGACTGCTTGGAAGCACCGTACCTCGGTCGTCCACGAGTGCAGCTTCGACCTTGGTTCCTCCAACGTCGACGGCGAGAACGTACTCGAGAGCTTCATTGGCGCGCATGCTCTGATCGTATGGGATGGGTTCGCTCAACGCGCCCAGCGGAGGCTCCTGCTCAAAAGAGCAAGATCGCCTACAGCTGTTGATTCGCGCGTCGGGCCCACGTAGGCTGGACTCAACCGATTGGACCGCGAACCGTATATGAGCGACACCGACGAACTCCTCTCCATCCGTGCGGCCGAGCTGTACTACGAAGAAAACCAGACCCAGGATGAGATCGGCGTGATTCTGCGCCTCACCCGCTGGAAGGTCGGCCGGCTGCTCGCGAGCGCTAAGGCGAACGGCTTCATCCGCATCGAAATCGTGCACCCGCGCGCCCGCCGGCTGCCGATCGAACGACGGCTGCGCGAATCGACCGGTCTGACCGATGCCATCGTGGTGTCCTCCGCCGGGGTGTCGAGCGATGCCGAGCTGCAATCGCGCACCGCACAGGCCGCCGCCGACTATCTCACGAGCCTCCGCCCGATTCCGCGCACGCTCGGCATCAGCTGGGGTCGCACCCTGCACGACGTGTCCCTGCACCTCAAACAGGGCTGGGCGCCGGGGGTGAACGTGGTGCAGATCAACGGCGGTGTCAGCCTGAATCAGCGCACCGGAACCGCGGCATCCACTGCGGTTACCATCGCGCACAAGGCCGACGGCTCGGCCACCCTGCTGCCGAGCCCCGCCATCTTCGAACGTCTCGAAACCAAACAGGCAATGGAAGCCGACCGCACGGTTGCCGGGGTGCTCGCCCTGGCCCGCAACGCCCAGGCCTACGTCTTCAGTGCGGGGCAGGCGGATGCGAATTCCGCCCTGGTCGACAGCGGCTACCTGACGGTCGCCCAGATCGACGACCTCGTGGCGCGCGGCGCCGTCGGCGACGTCGTCGGCCGCTACATCGACCACAACGGCCGAATCGTCGACCCCGAACTCAACGAACGCACGGTCGGCATCCAGCTCGACCAGTTGCGCCGCGCCCCGCTCACCATCGCCGTCATCTCCGGACGCTCCAAACACGCCATCGCCCGCGCCGTCGTGCGCAACGGGCTGTGCACCGTTCTGGTGACCGACGAAGACACCGCGAATGCCCTCCTCCAAGACTGAACATCTGTGACCCATAACACCAGTGCCACCGCACAGCACGTATATGCCCAGAAGGACACCCCATGACCAGTAGCCCCTTGGCCACCTACCAACCCGATCAGCGCGCCGCCTCGTTGATCGGCGGGGAGGCCACCGACGCCAACCTGCGCCGGTACCTGCACGGCATCCCCGGAATCGACGCCGTCGGCCTCGAAGCCCGCGCCGCCGACCTGGGCACCCGCTCGATTAAGACCAGCTCCAAGCGCTGGGCGATCGACACCATCATCGGACTGATCGACCTCACCACCCTCGAGGGCGCCGACACCCCCGGCAAGGTGCGTTCACTCGTCGCCAAGGCGCTGGTACCAGACCCGGGCGACCCCGGCTGCCCGCGCGTCGCCGCGGTCTGCGTCTACGGCGACATGGTCGGCACGGCCGTCACCGCGCTCGGCTCCGCCCACGCCGCCGGCGGCACCGAGGGAGCCGGTGTTCAGCGGGTACATGTGGCCGCCGTCGCCACCGCTTTCCCCAGCGGCCGCGCCTCGCTCGCCATCAAGCTCGCCGATGTGCGCGACTCGGTCGCCGCCGGCGCCGACGAAATCGACATGGTCATCGACCGTGGCGCCTTTCTGGCCGGCCGCTTCGGCCAGGTCTACGACGAGATCGTCGCGGTGAAAGACGCCTGCCGCCGCGCCGACGGATCGGTGGCCCACCTCAAGGTGATCCTCGAGACCGGCGAGCTGAACACCTACGATAACGTGCGCCGCGCCTCCTGGCTGGCCATTCTGGCCGGCGGCGACTTCATTAAGACCTCCACCGGCAAGGTCGCTCCGGCCGCAACGCTGCCGGTGACGCTGTCCATGCTCGAGGTCGTGCGTGACTGGCACCGCCTCACCGGCGTGCGCATCGGCGTGAAGCCGGCCGGCGGCATCCGCACCTCGAAGGACGCCATCAAGTACCTCGTGACCGTCGCCGAAACGGTGGGAGAGGAGTGGCTCGTGCCGCACCTGTTCCGCTTCGGTGCCTCCAGCCTGCTGAACGACGTGCTGTTGCAGCGCCAGAAGATGACGACCGGGCACTACTCCGGCCCCGACTACGTGACGATTGATTAGGAACGACCATGAAATTTCTTGACTACGCTCCGGCCCCCGAGTCGCAGGCACTGCTGGGCCTCAAAACCGACTATGGCCTGTTCATCAACGGTGACTTCACGGCTGGCCGCGGCACCCCGTTTCAGACCATCAACCCGGCCACCGAACAGCAGATCGCCATGATCGCGACCGCCAACGAAGCGGATGTCGACGCCGCCGTCTCGGCCGCCCGGCACGCCTACGACGGGGTCTGGTCCCGTCTGTCCGGCAGCGACCGGGGCAAGTACCTGTTTCGCATCGCCCGCCTGGTGCAGGAACGCGCCCGCGAACTCGCCGTCGCCGAAACCCTCGACAACGGCAAACCGATCAAAGAGACCCGCGACGTCGACATTCCCCTCGTCGCCGCCTGGTTCTTCTACTACGCCGGCTGGGCGGACAAGCTCGATCACGCCGGCGTAGGCCCGAACCCGGCCTCGCTCGGCGTTGCCGCCCAGGTCATCCCGTGGAACTTTCCGCTCATGATGCTCGCCTGGAAGATCGCCCCCGCCCTCGCCGCGGGTAACACCGTCGTGCTCAAGCCCGCCGAAACCACCTCGCTCACCGCGCTGTTGTTTTCTGAGATTCTGCAGCAGGCCGACCTGCCCGCCGGTGTCGTGAACATCATCACCGGTGATGGCAGCACCGGGCAGACGCTCGTCAACCACCCCGGCGTCAACAAGGTCGCCTTCACCGGGTCGACCTCGGTCGGGCGGGCCATCGCCCGTTCGGTCGCCGGAACCGACAAGAAGCTCAGCCTCGAGCTCGGCGGGAAGGGCGCCAACATCGTCTTCGATGACGCCCCAATCGACCAGGCGGTCGAGGGCATCGTGCGCGGCATCTTCTTCAACCAGGGCCACGTCTGCTGCGCCGGCAGTCGCCTACTCGTACAGGAAAGCATCCACGACGACGTCATCGACCGGCTCAAGCGCCGCATGCAGACGCTGCGCCTGGGCGACCCGCTCGACAAGAACACCGACATCGGCGCCATCAACAGTGCAGAGCAACTCGTCCGCATTCGCGAACTGTCCGAGCTGGGTCAGCAGGAGGGCGCCGAACGCTGGAGCGCCGACTGCGTCATCCCCGAGAACGGCTTCTGGTTCGCACCGACAATCTTCACCAACGTGTCGACCAGCCACCGCATCGCCCGTGACGAGATCTTCGGCCCGGTGCTCTCGGTGCTCACCTTCCGTACCCCGGCCGAGGCCATCGCCAAGGCGAACAACACCCCGTACGGTCTCTCCGCCGGAATCTGGAGTGACAAGGGCAGCCGCATCCTGGCCTTCGCCGACAAGCTACGCGCCGGCGTGATCTGGGCGAACACCTTCAACCAGTTCGATCCGTCGAGCCCGTTCGGCGGCTACAAGGAGAGCGGCTACGGCCGTGAGGGCGGCCGCCACGGCCTCGCTGCCTATCTCAAGCCCGCCGTGCGCACCGGCTCGCGGTCCGCCGCCGCCGTTGTGCAGCAGAGTCCCGCCACCAAGAAATCAGCATCTGCAAAGAAGGCCGCCAAGTGAACCGCCTCGCCATCCCCAAGACCTACAAGCTGTACATCGGCGGCAAGTTTCCGCGCAGCGAATCCGGCCGCGTCTATGAGGTGCTCTCGCACAAGGGCGAGTTTCTGGCCAACGCAGCGAAGGGCAGCCGCAAGGATGCCCGCGACGCGGTCGTTGCCGCTCGCAGCGCTCTCGGCGGCTGGGCCGGCGCCACGGCCTACAACCGCGGCCAGGTGCTGTACCGCATCGCCGAACTGCTCGAGGGCCGTCGGGCGCAGTTCATCGACGAGATCATGAGCAGCGAGGGCGTCAATGCCGCAGTGGCAAGCGCCCAGGTCGACGAAGCCATCGACCGCTGGGTTTGGTACGCGGGCTGGGCCGACAAGTACGTGCAGGTTGCCGGCAACGCCAACCCGGTCTCCGGCCCGTTCTTCAATCTGTCCGTGCCCGAACCCACCGGCGTCGTCGCGATCATCGCGCCGCAGGGCACCGAATCGCTCCTCGGACTGGTCAGCGCCATCGCCCCGGCCCTCGTCGCGGGGAACACCGTCGTCGTCGTCGCCAACGAGACTGCGCCGCTGTCTGCGATCAGCCTCGGCGAGGTGCTCGCCACGAGTGATGTGCCTGGTGGAGTGGTCAACATCGTGACCGGTTCGCCAGCTGAGATCGCGCCCTGGCTGGCCAGCCACGCCGACGTCAACGCCCTCGACCTCGTTGGAGCCGGCGACCTGGATTGGGTCGAGCTGCAGATCAGCGCCGCCGACACGCTCAAGCGGGTGCTCCCGCCCGAGACGGGAACGGATGCCGCAGCACCGGCGTTGTCCCGCATCCTCGCCTTCACCGAACTGAAGACGGTCTGGCACACCAAAGCTATTCTCTGATTCGGTTCCGGGGCACTCAGCGGGGGGTCAAGTGGACGGGATAAACTCCGCCGCATGACCTCACGCAGAGCACTTGTCACCGGTGCGACCGGTTACATCGGCGGACGCCTCGTACCCAAACTCCTCGAAGCCGGCTTCACGGTGCGCGTGCTCGTGCGCACCCCGTCGAAGCTGCGCGATGTGCCCTGGTCTGACCAGGTGGAAATCGTGCAGGGCGACCTCGGCGACGCCAAATCGGTGCAGTCCGCCTGCGCCGACATTGACGTGCTCTACTACCTCGTGCACTCGATGGGTGCGGCCGGTGATTTCGAGAAGACCGAGCACATCGCAGCCGAAAACGTTGCTAAGGCCGCCGCTGCAGCGCAGGTGTCGCGCATCGTCTACCTCGGCGGGTTGCATCCGGACACACAGACGCTCTCGGCCCATCTGCGTTCCCGCATGGAGGTCGGCCGCATCCTGCTCGACAGCGGTGTGCCGACCACGGCCTTCCAGGCCGGCGTCGTTATCGGCTCCGGCTCGACCTCGTTCGAGATGATCCGTCACCTCACCGACGTGCTGCCCTGCATGCCGGCGCCCAAATGGGTGCGTAACCGTATCCAGCCGATCGCCGTGCGCGATGTGCTCTACTACCTGCAGGCGGCAGCTGATCTGCCCAGTGAGGTGAACCGTACCTTCGACATCGGCGGCCCCGACGTGCTGCGCTACGACCAGATGATGAACGGCTACGCCCTCGAGGCCGGCCTCAAACATCGGGCGATTATCGCCCTGCCGGTGCTCACCCCGTGGCTGGCCTCACAATGGGTGAACCTGGTCACACCGATTCCGCGCAACCTCGCCATTCCCATCATCGCGTCGCTGCAGTATGACTGCGTCGTGCACGAGAGCGACATCGATCAGTACATTCCGCAGCCGGACGGCGGCCTCACCGGCTACCGGCGGGCCGTGCGCCTCGCGCTGGGCCGCATGCGCGACGGAGACGTGGAGACCAGCTGGCGCAACTCCTCGATCGAGGGCGCTTCCAGCAACCCGCTGCCGAGCGACCCGAACTGGGCCGGCCACGCCGTCTACACCGACCTGCGGGAGAAAACCACCCCGGCCGATCCGGCTGCGCTCTGGCGAGTCATCGAAAGCATCGGCGGCGAGAACGGCTGGTATTCCTTCCCGCTGGCCTGGGCCGTGCGCGGCCTGATGGACAAGGCCGTCGGCGGTGTTGGCCTGCGCCGCGGCCGACGCAATCCCGACCACCTGCACACCGGCGAGGTGCTCGATTTCTGGCGGGTGGAGCAGATCGACCACGGCAGCTTTCTGCGGTTGCGCGCCGAAATGCGCGTACCAGGTCGGGCCTGGCTCGAAATGAGCGTCACACCAACGGATGCTGGCGGCTCGCTCTACCGCCAGCGCGCGGTCTTCTTTCCCCGCGGGCTCGGTGGACGGCTGTACTGGGCGGCGATCATCCCGTTCCACAGCATCATCTTCGAGGGCATGGCGACCCGAATCACGGCGACGGCCGCGGCCGAATGCGTGGCGAAAAACGAGGCCTAGGAGCGGCTTTCCCTGGCGGTGGTTTCTCGCTCCCACCACGACTGATCCGGCGGGTAGATGTGTCGATAAATCGTGCGTATACTCTGGGAATTCTGGCGACTCGGCCCGGTTCGGGGCATGATGGGTAAAAGATAGGAGGCCTACTATGACAGTTTCACTCGCCTTTCTGGGCGACGGCCTCACCGCGAATGGTCAGTGGGAAGAGTGGTTTCCCGAGTACGTGGTGCACAATCTCGCTGCCAGCGGTAATACCACCGATGAGATTATTTCACAGCTTGATCAGGTGATTGAGTTGCGGCCCGACGCCATTGTGATCGGGGTCGGCACCAACGATCTCGGCTGGCGCAAATCCGACGAATATGTCGTGCGCAACCTCGAAACCATCCTGCACACGCTGCGCCGTGCCCTGCCGGAGACCCGCATCATGGTGCAATCGGTGCTGCCGCGCGACCGGGACTTCGCCGGCACCATCCGCTCAATCAACCGGCACGTCTGGCAGTACGCCCCCACCCAGCACGCGCAATACCTCGACCTGTGGCCGGCCCTGGCCCTGCCAGACGGTGAACTCGACCCGACCTTCGGCATCGACCGGCTGCACCTGAACGAGGCCGGCTATGCCGCGTGGCTGGCCGAGTTGCGGCCGGGGCTGGAGATGCTGTTCGAGCGACCGCCGTCGACGACGTCGATTCCGATTCAGCACGCCTGAGCTGTTCGGGACTGAGCTGTTCGGGACTGAGCTGTTCGGGACTGAACTGTTCGGGACTGAACTGTTCCGGACTGACCCGCGCTGCGGGCGGCTCAGCCCGGCTCGGTAGAGTGGACTCATGCTCCGATCGGTTCACCCCGCACGTGTCCTGACCCTCGGTGAGCTGGTCGTCGGTGCCGCCGCTAAGGCGATGGCCGCACAATTCATCAGCTTCGCCGTGCGCGGCAACGTGCGCATTCTCGATGCCGACGACAAAAAGAATCACTTTCTGCTGGAATTCGTGCACGCCGACGGTGTCGATGAGACCGAAAGCCGCATTCTGGGCAAACTTTTTCCCGGCTTGCGGCCCGGCGACCAGCGCGACCTGAAGAAGAAGAGCGTTTCGCTCAGTAAGGCCCTGCAGAAGGAACGGCTTGCGGCCCGCGCCGAATCGCTGCGGTTGGGCGTAAGGAAAAAGCAAAACGATGGGCTGCGGGTCTGGCTGTTACTGCTGGCCAGCGTGAGCGCCCTGGCCGCCGGAGTGGCGAGTCTCGGGGCGGTCATCACCGACGTGGGCGGTTTCTGGCCGCTGCTGTTCATCGTGCTGGGCATCACCACCGCGGTGGTCACCTTCGTTTGTGCCGGAAATCTGCGACCGCTCACCGACAGCGGCGCTGAACTGCGTGACTATTTGAAAGGCGTCAAATTGTATATAGGTCTTGCCGAAGCCGATCGACTTCGTGTTCTGCAGAGTTCGGAGGGGGCCGTGCGATCGGTCTACCGGCCGGAGAACGGTCGTCCCGATCTGACCAGAACCACCACCACAGCGGATGCCCCCTCCGTTCAGATCGTGAAACTCTACGAGCGCGTACTGCCACTGGCCATACTGTTCGGCCAGGAGAAGGAATGGTCGAAGGTCCTGGGCGAGTATTACGGGGAGAGCGGCACCCAGCCCGACTGGTATCTGGGAACGGGAATGTTCCAGGCCGTGCTGTTCGCCGGTGCTATCGGCAGCTTCTCGGCGTCCTCTGCCGCGTCGTGGTCGGGCAGTGCCACCAGCTCGTCGACCTCGGGCGGCGGTGGCGGCGGGTTCTCCGGAGGAGGCGGCGGCGGCGGGGGAGGGGGCGTCTGATGGGTACGCCAGTCGAACCGACCTTCACCCGCTCTGCCCTCGCACCGGGTCTGCTGGGGGCGATCGCNGACCTTCACCCGCTCTGCCCTCGCACCGGGTCTGCTGGGGGCGATCGCCCTGCTCGCCGGCCTAGCCCTGCTGGACAGCGAGAGCTTCATCATCATCCGCTACGCCGTCAGCATTCTCGCGCTCATCATCTGCGTCTTCGTGCTGCAGGCGCGGTCCTGGTATTGGCTGATCGGCCTCGTGCCGATGGCGATTCTGTGGAACCCTGTCGTGATTCTCGACCTCAGCGGTCAGGGCTGGGTCTCGGCCCAGTTCATCGCCGCGATCATTTTCATCGCCGTCGGCCTGCGCACCAAGGTGCCGGTTCGCAAGAATTGAACGGGGGCGTAGACTACTAGCGCGTTGAGAGAACCGGGTCAGGTCTCTACTGTGCGCTCGCTGGCGATGGCCGTACTCGTTGAATCAGTACCTGTAGAGGCGCGTGATTCGACGGCACCACCGCTGCGACAGCATCCGCTTGACCGCGAGTTTTGTGTGAAGATCGCGACCCGTGCTGTGTTTCGTGAATCGTTTGTTCCTGAGAACTCATCAGAACGATTGGCGGGCTGCAGCGTTCCGGCAACACCTGGATGCCGTGACCGGCTCGCGTGGACGGATACAGCCGGTACCCGTACCGTGCTGCTTTTGAGTGGAGAACAATGGCTTATACCCGCACCGATGCCTCGGGCAGCCGGAACAACCTCGGCCGCGGCGGTGTCACCCGCAATCGGGCCCACCCTCGTTCGCGTGACGACGACGCGCCGATCATCCCGATTCTCGCCCGCAAGGTGCGCGAGGTCGAGGCGAAGGCGCAGTCCGGTACCAAGCTCGGGCCGACCAACCGCACCAAGTATCAGGTCATCGCCCTGCTGATGCGCGAGGAACGCGCCAGGGTCAAGGGCGATAAGGGGCTCTCCGACGCCAATCGGGCCGAGCTGCTCAAACGCCTCGACGGCATTGCCCAGATTCTGGCCAAGACCGCGGCTCGCGATACCAGCCTGATCACCCTGCTCGAACCCGATGCCGGCGTCTCCACCGTCGCGCAGCGTTTTCGCCGGGACTGGCTGCTTGAATCCGGTGCCGAACTGAGTCCGGACGAACTCATCATCACCCGCGAACCCGAAGCCAAACCGGTCGTGCTGCAGAACCAGGTCGTCCCGCAGTCGGTCAAGGCCCGGCAGCTGGCCAACCCGTTCCTCGCCCCCGACTTCAGTGCAGCAGCCCAGCCGATCGTGCACCCGCGCCGGCTGGCCAATTGGGAATTGCTCGGCCCCCTGTTCAAATCGTTCGAGTACGGTTCGGGCGGCCAGGCCGCCAGCATGGACATGCCGGAAGCCCCCAAGCTTGACCGACTGTCGCCGAACGGTATGGAGCTCATGCGGCACCAGGCCCGGTTCATCGAGAGCGCTCGTCTGGGCCACCGCAGCTATCTGCTCGCCGATGAGCCGGGCCTCGGCAAGACGGCGCAGAGCCTGCTGGCAGCATCCGTTGCCAACGCCTACCCACTGCTGGCCATCGTGCCCAACGTCGTCAAAATGAACTGGGCCCGTGAAGTGGAAATGTGGACGCCGAACCGGCGTGCCACCGTCATCCACGGCGATGGTGACAGCCTGGACGCCTTCGCCGACGTGGTCGTCGTCAACTACGACGTGCTCGACCGGCACCTGGCCTGGCTGGGTACCCTCGGCTTCAAGGGCATGGTCGTCGACGAGGCCCACTTCATTAAGAACCTCGCCTCCCAGCGCTCCAAGCACGTACTCTCGCTGGCCGACCAGATTCGCCGCCGCACCCCGGGCGGCAACCCGCTGCTGATGGCCCTGACCGGAACGCCTCTGATCAACGACGTCGACGACTTTCGGGCCATCTGGCAGTTCCTCGGCTGGATCGACGGCGACAAGCCGGCCCCCGCACTGCTGAAACGCCTCGAAGAGACGGGCCTCACGCCCGCCGACATGGGTTTTTACAAGGAAGCTCGCGCCGCCGTGATCGACATGGGCATCGTGCGTCGCCGCAAGATCGACGTCGCCGCCGACCTGCCGGCCAAGCGCATCGCCGACCTCCCAGTCGAGCTGGACGACGACCTCGGCCGCTCCATCCGCCAGGCCGAACGGGAACTCGGTGCCCGGCTGGTCATCCGGTACCGCGCACTCGTCGCCGCCCGGCACACCGGCTCTGGCGGCCCGGCCGTTCCCGATGAGGATCAGCGGGATGCCTACATTCGCGCCGTCGCGCACGCCGAACTCGAAGATTCCAAGGGCCAGAGCACCGGTGAAAACGTATTCACGATGGTGCGCAAAATCGGTCAGGCCAAGGCCGGTCTCGCAGCCGACTACGCGGCCCAGCTGGCCCGGTCGGTCGGTAAGGTCGTGTTCTTCGCCAAGCACATCGATGTAATGGACACCGCTGAGGAGATCTTCGCCAAGCGTGACCTGAAAACGGTGTCGCTGCGCGGCGACCAGAGCGCGCTTGCCCGGCAGGCAGCGATCGACTCCTTCAACAACGACCCCGACGTTGCGATCGCGGTCTGTTCCCTCACCGCGGCCGGCGTCGGCGTCAACCTCCAGGCCGCGTCGAACGTTGTGCTGGCCGAGCTCAGCTGGACCGCAGCCGAGCAGACCCAGGCCATCGACCGGGTGCACCGCATCGGGCAGGATGAGCCGGTCACCGCCTGGCGCATCATCGCCGCGCACACCATCGACGCCCGCATTGCCGACCTGATCGGAAGCAAGCAGGGCCTGGCGGCTCGAGCACTGGATGGTTCGCAGGAAGAGTACGCCGCGGCCGATTCGGTGCAGGAGAGTGCGCTGATCTACCTGCTCACCCAGGCCCTCGACGGAAAACTATAGGCCGTGCGCGACTGACCGGGCCGGATGCGATTTGAGCCGTGCCCGGTCAGGCAGCATGATTGTCAAGCGTGCATCGTTGATGCGCTTGTTCTGACATTGATTGGTGGCGCGCGTTGCGTCATGATCAATCGACCGGATTCGCCCAGCTACCAAGATCGGCCAGCAATGAAGATCGGCATCCTTACCAGCGGCGGCGACTGCCCCGGACTCAACGCGGTCATTCGTGGCGCTGTGCTCAAGGGCGTGCGCACGCACGATTTCGAGTTCGTCGGAATTCGCAACGGGTGGCGCGGCCTGGCGCAGAGCGAATTCATGCCGCTCGACCGGCACAGCGTTCGCGGGCTCTCTCGCCAGGGCGGCACCATTTTGGGTAGTTCCCGTACGAACCCGTTCGAGGGTGAGAACGGCGGACCGGAGAACATCCAGCGCACGCTCGATGAGAACGGCATCGACGCCGTGATCGCCATCGGTGGAGAGGGCACGCTCACCGCCGCGCATCGCCTGACCGAGGCCGGCCTCAATATCGTCGGCGTGCCCAAGACCATCGACAACGACCTCGAAGCCACCGACTATTCCTTCGGCTTCAACACGGCCGTCGAAATCGCCACCGAAGCCATCGACCGGCTGCGCACCACCGCCGAATCCCACGGCCGCTGCATGGTGGTCGAGGTGATGGGACGCCACGTCGGGTGGATCGCCCTGCACTCCGGCATGGCCGGCGGCGCCCACGCCATCCTCATCCCGGAACAGCCGAAGTCGATCGAACAGATTTGCAACTGGGTCGAGCACGTGCGCGACCGCGGCCGGGCCCCCGTCATCGTGGTCTCCGAGGGCTTCCTGCTCTCCGGTATGGAGGAGGCGCACTCCACCAAGGGGCTGGACGCCTTCAGCCGTCCCCGGCTCGGCGGAATCAGTGAGGTCATCGCGCCGCTGATTGAAGAACGCACCGGCATCGAGAGCCGAGCGACCGTGCTCGGTCACACCCAGCGCGGCGGCGCCCCCTCGGCATACGACCGCGTGCTCGCCACCCGACTCGGCATGGCCGCCGTCGACGCGATCCACAATTCGCAGTGGGGCTCGATGGTGTCACTGCGCGGCACCGAGATCGTCGTCGTGAGCATCGCCGCCGCCACCATCGGTCTCAAGCGCGTCTCACCGGCCCGCTACGACGAGGCCGCCGTACTGTTCGGTTAGCCGCGCGGGCTCGCGCAGGGCGGTCAGGTCAGGTCAGGTCAGGTCAGGCGAGTTTGGCCTGAACCTGTGCCAGCGACGGATTCGTCGCCGCTGAGCCGTCGGGGTACAAAATCGTCGGCACGGTTTGGTTGCCGTTGTTGAGGCTCATGACGAGCTCCGACGTGCCGTCAACCCGTTCGATATTCACCTCGGTGTAGCCGATTCCGACGCTGTCGAGCTGCTTCTTCAATCGTTTGCAGTAACCACACCAGTCGGTCGTGAACATGGTAATGGTTCCGGTAGCTGGTAAAAAGTCCATGTTCGGAGCTTATCCGAGCTGCCTCCCAACCAGCTCCACGCGCCCTCTGTTCAACAAGCATTAAGATGAGGCAATGACTTTGCCCCAGGTATGCGTGTGCTACCTCACTCGACTATCTCCCGAAGGCAACCGACAGGTCCTGCTGGGGCGCAAGAAGAAAGGCCTCGGCATGGGAAACATCGTCGGGCTGGGTGGCAAGCTCGAAAGCGGCGAAACCGCAGTGGATGCTGCGGTGCGCGAAATCGAGGAGGAGTCGTCTCTCGTGGTGGCGGCATCCGCTCTTACCGAACTGGGGCTGCTCACCTACCTGTTTCCCCACCGCGAGGAGTGGAGCCAGGAGTCGACCGTCTTCGTCTGCGAGGAGTGGTCGGGAACACCGCGGGAATCCAACGAGCTGAACCCCCTCTGGTTCGATGTGGCGACCCTGCCAGTAGATGAGATGTGGGACGACGCCCGCCATTGGCTGCCCGGTGTTCTCAATGGTGTGTCCGTACGCGCCACCTTCACCTTCGGCGCCGACCTGGAGAGCGTGGTGTTCCGTGCCTGATTTCAGCCTCATCATCGTGCTGGTCATCGCCCTGGCCCTCATCTTCGACTTCACCAACGGCTTTCACGACACGGCGAACGCCATGGCCACCCCGATCGCGACCGGCGCCATGAAACCCAAGGTCGCCGTCGGTGTCGCTGCGATTCTCAACCTGGTCGGGGCATTCCTGTCGACCGAGGTCGCCCGCACAATCTCGGGCGGCATCATCAAGGAGGGCGACGGCGGGGTGCTGATCACCCCCGAGCTGATCTTCGCCGGTCTGATCGGCGCAATTGTCTGGAACCTGGTCACCTGGCTAATGGGGCTGCCGTCGAGCTCCAGCCATGCCCTGTTCGGCGGTCTCATCGGCGCCACCATCATCGGTGTCGGCACCCAGGCCATCGACTACAACGTTGTCGCCGCGAAGGTCATTCTGCCCGCCCTGATCGCGCCCGTGATCGCCGGCGTCATCGCCCTCGTCGCCACCCGCCTCGCCTATACGATCACTCGCCGGGACGTCGGTCAGCCCGACGGGCGCGGCGGCTTTCGCTACGCGCAAATCTTCTCCTCCTCCCTCGTAGCCCTGGCCCACGGCACCAACGATGCGCAGAAGACGATGGGCGTGATTACCCTGACCCTGATCGCCGGTGGATTTCAGGCCGTTGGCAGCGGGCCAACGTTCTGGGTGATCGCCGCCTGCGCGCTGGCGATCGCGATCGGCACCTACACCGGCGGCTGGCGCATCATCCGCACCATGGGTACCGGATTGACCGAGATCAAGCCAGCGCAGGGCTTTGCCGCCGAAAGCAGCACCGCCGCGACCATCCTGGCCTCGAGTCACCTCGGCTTCGCACTCTCCACCACCCAGGTCGCCTCCGGTTCGGTGATCGGCTCCGGGCTCGGCCGCCGTGGCTCGACGATTCGCTGGGGCATGGCCGGACGCATCGCGCTCGGCTGGGCTATGACGTTGCCGGCCTCGGCCATCATGGGTGCTTTCGCGGCCGGGCTGGCCTTGCTCGGCCCGATCGGCATCGTGCTGGACATGGTGATTGGCACCATCGTGATCATGGCCCTGTTCCGCTGGTCTCGGCGCAATCGGGTCACTCACCACACTCTGCTCAACGACATCGATGATGCCGGCCGGGTGGTAAGGATCAGGAAAACGCCGCGTCGCCCCACTCGTTCCGACCGCAGGAGGGTGTCGCTGTGATCGACTGGGCGGCTTTCCTCATCGTCTCCACTGCGTCGCTCGTCTCGGCGGCACTGGTGGTGAGCCTCTACTCGCTCGGTCTGCGCCTGCTCACCACGGCCGGCCGAATCCCCCTGGTCGAGCCGTACGAGTTCACCGGCGCGATTACCGTGCTGAGCCCCAAAAAGGCCGCGAAGCAGGTCAAGCGAGCGCGCAAGGCTGCCGCGGCGAACCCGCTGTCGGATGCCCAGAAGCGGTTGGCTCTCTACGCCGGCTACGTCTGCTTCACCCTGTGCGCGGCCGCCGTGCTCTACGGCGTCTACCTGATCGTGCCCGTCCTGCACGTCTAACCCTGCACGTGCGAGCTAGGCGGTTCCGCGCACCCGCGCTAGCCAGGTCATCAGGTGGTAGATCACGATGGCCGCGACCGTGCCGAGCGCGATGCCGTTGAAGCTGAGGGTGCCGGCGTTCAGCGTGAAGTCGGCGATGCCGATAATGAGCGCTGTCGCCGCCGTGAACTGGTTGACCGGCTTGGAGAAGTCGACCTTGTTGTCGAGCCAGATCTTCACGCCGATGACGCCGATCAGCCCGTACAGCGCGGTGGTGACGCCGCCAAGCACCCCGTCGGGAATCGTGAAGATGATCGCACCGACCTTGGGGGAGAGGCCGAGCAGGATCGCGACGATTCCGGCGACCCAATAGGCCGCCGTGGAATAAATACGCGTCGCCGCCATCACGCCGATGTTCTCGCCGTAGGTCGTGGTTCCGCTGCCGCCGCCGAAGCCAGCGAGCATGGTGGCTAGCCCGTCGGCGAGCAGGGCGCGCCCGGTGAGCCGGTTCACCTTCGCATCCGTCATTTGGGCCACACCCTTGATGTGGCCGACGTTCTCGGCGATGAGTACGAGCACGACCGGCAGGAAGGCGGGAAGCACCCCGAACACGGCGGCCGGGTTCTCGAACGGGTTGGCCGGGGCGGTGAACGGCGGCAGGCCGATCCAGGCGGCCTCGGCGACCCGGCTGAAGTCGACCTCGCCGAAGAAGACGGCCGCGACGTAGCCGACGAGCACGCCGAGAAAGATCGACAGCCGACCCAGGATGCCGCGAAACAGCACCGTGCACAAAATGACCGCGACGAGGGTGATCAGCGCGGTGAGCGGTGCCTTGTCGAAGTTGGCTTTGGCGACCGGGGCCAGGTTGAACCCGATCAGGGCGACAATGGCGCCCGACACGATCGGCGGCATCAGCCGGTCGATCCAGCCGGTGCCGGTGAGCTGCACGATCACCCCGACGAGCGCGAGCAGCGCTCCGACGACCAAAATTCCGAACAGGGCGCTGCCCATGCCGGCCGAGGCCGTTGCCGCGGTGATCGGCGCGATGAACGCGAACGATGAGCCGAGATAACTCGGCAGTTTATTGCCGGTGATCAGCAGAAACAGCAGGGTTCCAAGACCGGAGAACAGCAAAGTCGTGCTGGGCGGAAAGTCGGTGAGCAGCGGCACCAGAAAGGTTGCGCCGAACATGGCGACGACGTGCTGCGAGCCGATTCCGATGGTCAACGGCCAGCTCAGTCGTTCGCCCGGGCCGACGACGTCCTGTGCGCCAACCGTTTTTCCGTCACCGTGCAGGGTCCAGGGCAGTGCCATGTCGTTCTCGTTTCTTCTGTTCCGTGATCAGGTTTGAGCGTAGCCTGCGCAGCAATAAACTCGAGCCCATGAGCCAGCTCGCTGATCAGACCACCAATCAGGGTCTCGAGGTGCGAGTGGCCACCGGACTGCTCCGCGGCGTGCGTGAACGCGGCGTGCTCGCCTGGCGCGGCATTCCCTACGCAGCGGCTCCGGTGGGCGATCTGCGCTTTCGCGCCCCGCGGTCAGCCTCGGCCTGGACCGGCGTGCGCGACGCGAGCCAGTGGGGCCTGATCGCCCCGCAAAGCCACAAGGGCCAGTTTCGCGGCGCCCACCCGCGCATTCCGCAGGGCGAAGACTGCCTCAATCTCAATGTGATCGCCCCCGATGAGCGGATGCGCGCCGGCGCGCAACTCCGACCGGTCATGGTGTTCATCCACGGCGGGGCCTACAGCGTCGGATCCAGCCGCGAGGTTCCGCGCCAGGGTGAGGGATTGGTACGCCGCGGCGGTATCGTCTACGTCAGCCTCAACTACCGACTGGGCGCCCTCGGGTATCTGGACTTTTCCCGGTTTGCCACGCCGGAGCATCCGTTTGAGAGCAATTTGGGGCTGCGCGACCAGGTCGCAGCCCTGCGGTGGGTGCGGGACAACATCCGCGCGTTCGGCGGGGACCCGGATGCCGTCACCCTGTTCGGCGAGTCGGCCGGCGGCAATGCCGTCACCACGTTGATGACGGTGCCGAGCGCGGCCGGCTTGTTCCACCGGGCCATCGCGCAGAGCGCTCCGCCGAACGCGGTCTATCCGAGTGAGCTCACCGCGCGCTGGGCCGGCGAATTCGTGGACAGCCTGGCGCACGGCCCCGCAGATTACAGCGACGAACAAGCGGCCAGCCTGCTGCTCACCGTTGACCCGGACGTGCTCGCCGCCGCGACCACCGCGCTGACCGTGCGTACGCCGGACCAGGATCCGGGCACGATTCCGCTCTGCCCGGTCATCGACGGCGATTTTCTGCCGGAGCGGCCGCTCGATGCCTTTCGCGACGGCCGGGCCGCGCGCATCCCGTTGATCATCGGCACCAATGCGCGGGAGGGTTCGCTGTTCAGCGGTCGCATTGACATTCTCGCCACCACGCCGGCGCGCATCCGCACGATCTTCAAGAAGACCAAGAAGAAGGCGAAGAAGGCGCTCAAGGCACAGTATCCGGGCATTCCGGCGTTGCGAGCCGCGCTCGATTTTGGGGGTGACTACTCCTTCTGGTATCCGAGCGTGAAGGTCGCCGAGCGGCATTCCCGGTATGCTCCGGTGTACTTCTACCGCTTCGATGCTGCTCCCCGCCTGCTGCGGCTGATGGGCCTCGACGCCACACACGGCCTCGAACTGTTTCCGTTGTTCGACCGCCTCGATGGCTGGTTCGGCCGCGGCATGACGGCCCTCGGTGGGCGCCGCGCCTTTCAGGACATTGGAAACAGAATGCAGGGCTGGTGGCTCGGCTTCGTGCTCGACGGGGTGCCATCGTCCGAGTGGCCGCGGTATGAAGAGGGTGCCAGAGAGACGCTCATTATCGATCGGGACGACACGATCAAATCCGACCCGCATCGGGAACGACGTTTGGCCTGGGGTCGGTTTGTGCCGCACGTCTAAGCCAGCGGCGGCCCGGTCTTAGACTGGAACCTTGCGTTAGAGCCACGGCACCGGGAGCACACCATTAGCAGCACTGAATCACCCACTCAAGCTGCCTCGCCGCAGCCGGCATCGCGTAGCCTCAAGGCCCGCGTCGACTCCTATTTTGAGATCACCAGCCGCGGCTCCACCTGGTCCCGCGAATTCCGCGGGGGAGTCGTCACCTTCGTCACGATGGCCTACATCGTCATTCTTAACCCACTGATTCTCGGCGGGTTCAGCGCCGACCAGGCCGCCGTCGACGTCGAGGGTGGCTGGCTGCCCAACGAGCAGGTCGCCGCCGTCACCGCGCTGACCGCCGGCGTCATGACCATTTTGTTCGGCGTCATTGCCCGCCTGCCCTACGGCTTCGCTGCGGGCCTCGGCATCAACTCCTTCCTCGCCGTGAGCGTCGTCGGCCAGGTCACCTGGGCCGAAGCGATGGGCCTCGTCGTCATCAACGGCCTCATCATCGTGCTGCTCGCCTCCACCGGCCTGCGCGAACTCATCTTCAACGCCATCCCGCGCCCTCTGAAAATCGCCATCACGGTCGGTATCGGCCTGTTTATCGCGTTCATCGGACTGGTCGACTCCGGTTTCGTGCGCGCCAGCGGCGCCAACTCGCCGCCGGTGCAGCTCGGCGATGCCGGCTCGATCGCCACCCTGCCGACCGCGGTGTTCGTGATCGGACTGATCATCATGGGCGTGCTGCTTGCCCGGAAGGTCAAGGCCGCCCTGCTGATCGGCATCGTCGCGACCACCATCGTCGCCGTCATTCTGGAAGCCATCTTCAAGGTCGGGCCTTCGTTCGGTACGAACCCGGCCGGCTGGAACCTCAACGCCCCGGTGCTGCCGACGAGCGTCGTCGCCGTGCCCGACCTCGGCCTGATCGGCGAGGTCTCCTTCGGCGCGTTCGAACGCATCGGCATGCTCGCCGCCGTGATGCTGGTCTTCACCCTGGTCTTCACGAACTTCTTCGACGCCATGGGCACCATGACCGGCCTGGCCAGTGAAGCCGGCCTCGCCGACAAGGACGGCAAGTTTCCGCGGCTGAAGTCCGCCCTGATCGTCGAGGGCATCGGGGCCGTCGCCGGCGGTGCGTCGAGCGCCTCCTCGAACACCGTGTTCATCGAGTCCGGTGCCGGCATCGGCGAGGGAGCCCGCACCGGCGTTGCGAACGTGATCACCGGCATCCTCTTTCTGGCCGCCATGTTCTTCACGCCGCTGACCCAGATCGTGCCGCTCGAGGTGGCCGCAGCCGCCCTCGTCATCGTTGGAGCGCTCATGGTGTCGCAGATTCGGCACCTCGACTTCACCGAATTCTCCAGCACCCTGCCGATCTTCCTCACCATCATCGTGATGCCGCTGACCTACTCGATCGCCAACGGCATCGGCGCCGGCTTCATCAGCTGGGTGCTCGTGCGCAGCCTGTCCGGCAAGGCGCGTGAGATCAGCCCGCTGCTCTGGGTCGTCGCCGTCGGCTTCGTGCTCTACTTCGTGCGTGGCCCGGTCGAGCTGCTCATCGGCTGAGTTATCCGACAAGCGGATGCCGCGGCGCGGCTACTCGAGAAAGCCGCGCAGCAGCAGCGCTGTCCCGGCTAAATGCTCACGCATCGCCTGGGCGGCGGCACCTGCCCGACCGGACAGGATCGCCAGCACAATCTGTTCGTGCTGCGCGTCGGAGTGGGCGATATTCGGGCTCAGCAACGGGATGGCGTCGAGCAGATCGTTGACCCGCATCCGCACGTCGGCCAGCAGCGGCACGAGCGACGGCGAACCGGCCAACTCCCCGATATAGAGGTGCAGGCGAGCATCGAGCCTTCGGTAGTCCTCGGCGCTGGCCTCCCGCACCGCACCGAGGCTGGCCCAGAGCAGCTCGCGCTCCGCCGCCGGCAGCACCCGGCTGGCGGCGGCCCGGGCGGCGCCGACCTCGAGAATGTCGCGCAGCGTCAGCACATCGTCGATTTCGGCGGAACCGGGCGCCGGCGCGGCACCGTCGGGGCCGGGCGAAGCGGGAATCACCGCGGTGACGAAGGTGCCGCCGTAGCGTCCACGCCGGGACACCAGATAGCCAGCCTCGGCGAGGGAGGCGATCGCGTCGCGCAGCGTGTCCCGGCTGACGTTCAACTGCGCGGCCAAATCCCGTTCGGCGGGCAACCGTTCCCCGGGCGCGACCAAGCCCAGTCGCACCGTCTGCAGCAGCCGCTGCACGGTCTCCTCGAAGGCGTTCCCGCCCGGCACCGGGCGCAGCAGCAGACCGCTGTCGAGGCCACTGACTGCGGGCGGGTCGGCCATTATTCTGGGGTGACGTAGGCCGAGCTGATACCGCCGTCGACCAGAAAGGTCGAGCCGGTCATGAACGAAGAATCATCGCTTGCCAGAAAGGCCACCGCTGCCGCGAGTTCCTCGGGCTCGGCGAACCGGCCGACCGGAATATGTACGAGCCGCCTTGCGGCACGTGCCGGGTCTTTCGCGAACAACTCCTGCAACAGCGGAGTGTTCACCGGGCCGGGGCAGAGCGCGTTCACCCGAATGCCCTGGCGGGCGAACTGCACGCCGAGTTCACGGCTCATCGCCAGCACCCCGCCCTTCGAGGCGGTGTAGGAGATCTGGCTCGTCGCCGAACCCAGCACCGCGACGAAACTCGCCGTGTTGATGATCGATCCGCTGCCCTGCCTGACCATGTGGCGAAGCGCCGCCCGGCAGCACAGATACACCGACTTGAGGTTGACGTCCTGCACGTTCTGCCAGGCCGGCAGCTCGGTTGTTTCAATGGAATCGTCGTTGGGCGGGGAAATACCGGCGTTGTTGAACGCCACATCGACCGAGCCGTAGGTGTCGAAGGCTGTGTCGAACAGGTGGTTCACCTCCTCCTGATCGGTGACGTTGACCTTCACGAACAGCCCGCCGACCAGCGCGGCGGCCGCCTGCCCGGCGGTTTCGTCGAGGTCGCCGATCACGACCGTCGCCCCCTCGGCGGCAAACCGTTTCGCCGTGGCCAGCCCGATACCGCTGGCTCCGCCGGTGATGACGGCGACCTTGCCGGCCAGACGCTGGGTCAGGTCTATTCGAGCGATGCTGCTCACGATTTTCTCCTTCAATCTCAGACAAGCGGATGCTTCGCGCGGGTGCTGCGCTAGTCGACCGCGATGAAAACGTTCTTGGTATCGGTGAAGTTCAGCGGGGCATCCGGCCCCAGCTCACGTCCGAGCCCCGACTGCTTGAACCCGCCAAACGGGGTCGAGTAGCGCACCGAGGAGTGCGAGTTGACCGACAGGTTGCCGGATTCGACACCGCGCGCCACGCGAAGGGCCCGGCCGACATCGCGGGTCCAGATCGAGCCGGACAGCCCGTACTGGGTGTCGTTGGCCAGTCGCACCGCGTCGGCTTCGTCATCGAAGGGCAGCACCACCACGACCGGGCCGAAGATCTCGTCGGTGACACAGCGATCGGTGCGGCTTGCCGGGGTGAGCACGGTTGGTGCGACCCAGAATCCGGGGCCGATCGGGGCGTGGCCGCGAAACGCCACCGGAGCATCCACTGGCAGATAGGCGGACACCGCGGCGTGATGCTGGCGGGACACGAGCGGTCCCATTTCTGTGGCCGGGTCGGTCGGGTCGCCGACCGCGACCGCGGCAACGGCCGGTTCGAGCAGTTCCAGGAAGCGGTCGAACTGGCTCGCCTGCACCAGGATGCGGCTGCGGGCGCAGCAATCCTGGCCGGCGTTCTCGAACACGCCGGACGGCGCGGCGGCGGCGGCCCGTTCGAGGTCGGCGTCGGCGAAGACGATGTTGGCGCTCTTACCGCCGAGTTCCAGGGTGACGCGTTTCACCTGCTCCGCGCAGCCGGCCATGATCTGCTTGCCGACTGCGGTCGATCCGGTGAAGACGATTTTGCGTACGTCGGGGTGGGTGACGAAGCGGTTTCCGACGACGGAACCGCGCCCGGGCAGCACCTGGAACAGCCCATCGGGCAGTCCGGCTTCGAGGGCCAGTTCACCGAGCCGCAGGCTGGAGAGCGGGGTCCACTCGGCCGGTTTCAGCAGCACGGCGTTGCCGGCCGCGAGGGCTGGCGCGAAACCCCAGGCACCGATCGTCATCGGAAAGTTCCACGGCGTGATCACTCCCACCACGCCGAGCGGCTCGTGAAAGGTGAGGTTGATGCCGCCGGAGACCGGAATCTGCTGTCCGAACAGGCGCTCGGGTGCCGCCGAATAATACTCGAGCACGTCGCGCACGTGCCCGGCCTCCCAACGGGCTTGCGTGATCGGATGCCCCGAGTTGCGCACCTCGAGGCCGGCCAGGTTCTCTCGGTCGCCGTCGACAGCGGCGGCGAATCGGCGCAGCATTCGGGCCTTGTCGGCCGGAGCCACGGCCGCCCACAGCTTCTGGGCCGCGACCGCCCGGGCGACGGCCTCGTCGGTTTCGTCCACACCGACGTGCTCGATGGTCTCGGCGGTCGACTCGTCGGCCGGATTGACGATGGTGTAACTGCTCACGGGGTTGCTCCTTCAATGTGGGCCGCCCGGTATTCGGTGGCGGCTGCAACGAGCCCGCTGAACAGGCGCAGGTCATCGGGCGACTGCTCCGGATGCCACTGCACGGCCACCCCGAACGGAACCGTCGGCAGTTCGATCGCCTGCACGATGCCGGCATCCGTTTTCGCCGTCACCGTGAGGCCGTCGGCGACCCGGTCGATGGACTGGTGGTGATACACCGGCACCGCCGGCAGCAGGGTCTGGCCATCGAGCAGTGTGCTGAGGGTCGTGTGCGGTTCGATCACGACGTCGACGACGTTGAACACGCCGCCGCCCGCCTGGTAGCTGGTGTCGCCGACCAGATCGGGCAGATGCTGGTGCAGGCTGCCGCCGAGGGCGACGTTGAGCATTTGGGCGCCGCGACAGATGCCCAGAAACGGAAGTTCGCGGGCAATGGCCTCGTGCAGCAGCAGATCTTCCCAGGTGTCGCGGTCGGGCCGGGGTTCGTCGGTCTGTGCGTGCGGCGCCTGCCCGTACCGGGCCGGGTCGACGTCTTTGCCGCCGGTGATGATCAGGCCGTCGAGCCCGTCGAGCACCCGCCGGGCGACGGCGGCATTCACCGGCTGCGGCGGCAGCAGTACGGCGATCCCGCCGGCGCTCGTGACCGCATCGAAGTACACCCGCGGCAGGATCGCGGCCGGCACGTCCCACACCCCGGTCTGGGCCTGTTCCAGATAGGTGGTCAGACCGATGATCGGTCCGGGAGTTTCAGAGGCGTTCAAAGCCGCGCACCCGCTCCCAATCGGTCACGGCGGCGTCGAAGGACGTCACCTCGATGCGGGCGTTGTTGGCGTAGTGCTCGACGACCTCGTCGCCGAAGGCCTCCCGGGCGATAGCCGACCCGGTGAACAGGTCGGCCGCTTCGCGCAGGGTCGAGGGCACCCGTGGCAGGTCGCTGGTGTAGGCGTTACCTTCGAAGGCCGGCTCCAGTTCAAGCTCGTGCTCGATGCCGTAGAGACCGGCCGCGATCAGGGCGGCGACGGCGAGATACTGGTTGACGTCGCCGCCGGGCACCCGGTTCTCCACTCGGATACCTGGGCCATGCCCGACCACGCGCAGGGCACAGGTGCGGTTGTCGAAGCCCCAGCCGAGCGCGGTCGGGGCGAAACTACCGGGCACGTAGCGCTTATAGGAGTTGATATTGGGGGCAGAAAAGAGGGTGAGTTCGCGCATCACCGCGAGCTGTCCGGCCACAAACTGTCGGAACACGGGCGACATGCCGTTCTCAGCATCAGCTTGATAGAACGCTGATTCGCCGCCGGGGCGCTGCAGACTGATATGGATATGGCAGCTGTTGCCCTCGCGCTCGTTGTATTTGGCCATGAAGGTGATGCTCTTGCCCTGGGCGTCGGCGATCTCTTTGGCACCGCTCTTATAGATGGAGTGGTTGTCGCAGGTGGCCAGGGCCGTGGCGTAGCGAAACCCGATCTCCTGCTGACCGAGGTTGCACTCACCCTTGACGCCCTCGCAATACATTCCGGCGCCGTCCATGGCCAGACGGATCTCCCGCAGCAACGGCTCCATTCGAGCGGATGCCTGCAGCGAGTAGTCGATGTTGTAATCGCTGGCCGGGGTCAGGCCTCGATAGCCCTTCTGCCAGGCATCGCGGTAGCCATCGTCGAACACGATGAATTCCAGCTCGGTCGCGCAAAAGGGGAGGAGGCCGTGTGCGGCCAGTCGGTCGAGCTGCCGGCGCAGAATCTGCCGCGGCGAGGCGACCACGGGGATGTCGTCTGGCCAGTACAGGTCGGCGGTGACCAGGGCGGTTCCGGGCAGCCACGGAGCCAGACGGAGGGTGTCAAGGTCGGGCCGCATCGCCATATCGCCGTAGCCGCGGCCCCAGCTCGACATGGCGTAACCCTCGACCGTGTTCATCTCCACGTCGACGGCGAGCAGATAGTTGCAGCACTCAGCACCGTGCGCCGCGGCATCCTCCAGGAACAGCCGTGCTGAGAGACGCTTGCCCACCAGCCGCCCCTGCATGTCGGTGAACGCGACGATCACCGTATCGATCTCGCCGAGCGCAACCCGCGCGGTCAGCTCGTCCAGGGTGAGGTTTCCGGTACGGGTGGTCATTGAGCTTCTCCTCGGAGCCGGTCAAACGAAACGAGTCGGTCAAAGCCGGCAATCGTGCGATTTTCAACCATTAGACCACAGACCCAGCCGTACAGGGAAGGCCAATTTGCCTACACTGAGCAGATTTCATTTACTCAAAGGTATATACACCGCACCATTCCAGGCCATACCATCGTGCCAATCTCACTGAACTAGTGCTCACCGGCCGAAGGTGTTTTGCGTCTGTTTACCGACCGGGTGCGCAACGAGCGCAAAGGAATACTGATGTCCAAAGACACCTTGAAAGTTTCGGGCGTTAAATACACCACCGCGAAGGTCGGATACTTCGAGAAACGCAAGCTCAAACGCACTGCTGGCATTTGGGGCCTGTGGGGATTGGCGGTGGCCGCCGTTATCTCCGGCGACTTCTCCGGCTGGAACTTCGGCATCGGATTTGCCGGTTTCGGCGGGATGCTCATCGCCTTCCTGCTTCTCATCGTCATGTATTACGGCATGATTTTCAGCATCGGCGAGATGGCGGCAGCCATGCCGCACACCGGCGGTGCCTACTCCTTCGCCAGAGCGGCGATGGGGCCCTGGGGCGGATTCGTCACGGGACTCGCAGAAACAATCGAGTACGTCGCGACCACCGCCGTCATCGTCTACTTCTCGGCCTCCTACGCCGACTTCATCGCCACGGAACTGCTCGGCGTCTCACTGCCGCCCTGGCTCTGGTGGATGCTGCTCTACGCCGCGTTCATCGCACTGAACGCTGCCGGGGCTGCGATCTCGTTCAAATTCGCCATCGTGGTCGCGATCATTTCGATCGCCATCCTGCTGGTGTTCTCGGCCATGGCAGCCCTCTCCGGCCTGTTCAGCTGGGATAACCTGTTCAATATCGTGCCGGATGCCGGCCAGAGCGCGTTCCTGCCGCACGGCATCATCCCCATCCTGTTCGCCCTGCCCTATGCCATGTGGTTCTTCCTCGGCATCGAGGAACTGCCGTTGGCCGCCGAAGAATCGCACAATCCGGTGCGGGATATTCCCCGGGCCGGATTCATCGCTCGCTCGACCCTGATCGTGACCGGGTTGCTCGTGCTGTTCCTGAACACGGGAGTGGTTGGTGCGTCGGAAATTGCCGGTTCGGGCGAGCCGTTGCTCGACGGGTTCCGGGCGATCGTCGGTGACGGCGTGGCGGCCGTGCTGGCACTGTTCGCGCTGATCGGGCTGCTGGCCTCGCTGCAGGGGATCATGTTCGCTTACGGACGCAATATGTATTCGCTCTCCCGAGCGGGCTACTATCCGAAGTTCCTCTCGCTCACCGGAAAACGCCAAACCCCGGCCATCGCCCTGCTGGTCGGTGCGATCATCGGCTTCGTGGCACTCGTGCTGGTCGACGCGCTGGGCGGCTCCGGCGGCGTCGCGGGGGCCATCGTGCTGAACATCGCTGTCTGGGGCGCCGTGATCGCCTACGTGCTGCAGATGGTGTCGTTCGTTCTGTTGCGCAAGAAGTTCCCCAATGCGCGCCGACCGTACCGCAGTCCGTGGGGTGTCCCCGGAGCGGTCATCGCCGGCATCCTCTCACTGGCCATCTTCTTCGGGTTCTTCATCAATGAACCGGCTCGGCCCGCGATCGTGGCCATCGCCGTGGTCTACGTCGTCATGCTCGCGGCCTTTGCGCTGTGGGGGCGCAAGCGCCTCGTGCTCTCACCCGAGGAGGAATACGCGGTGTCCGGCGGGTTGCACCGCGACCCGCAGCAGGAAGGCTACGGCGGCACCGTCGAAGACGACCTCCTCGCCAGCGACGGTCGTGACGCGCCACGCCCCTGACCGGTCGGTGTACCGAGCGGCGGCATCCGCTTTCTCGAGCGGATGCCTGCTGGCGGCTAAATCTCGCGGCAGTGCGTCGTGAGCATGCCGATTTTGTCGATCGAAATGGTCACCGTCGAGCCGTCGCGCAGAAAGATGGGAGGCTTGCGGCTGTACCCGGCGCCGCCCGGGCTCCCGGTGGAGATGAGCGTGCCCGGCAGCAGGGTCGACGTCTTCGACAGGTAGGAAATGATCTCGGCGACGGTGCGCACCATGTCGCCGCTCGAGGCATCCTGCAGGATGCGCCCGTCGACGTGGGTGGTCAGCCACAGGTCCTGCGGGTCACCGATCTCGTCGGCGGTGACGACGAGCGGGCCGGTCGGGGTGAAGCCGTCGAAGGACTTGCAGCGCGACCACTGCGCTTCGGAGAATTGCAGGTCGCGCGCGGTGATGTCGTTCACGACGGTGTAACCGAAGACGTAGTCGAGGGCGTTGGCGACCGTCACGTTGCGGGCCGGACGGCCGATGATCACGCCGAGTTCCGCCTCGTAGTCGACCTGTTCGGTCAGGTCGCGCGGCCAGGTGATGGTCGAGCCGTGTCCGGTGAGCGAGTTGGGCCAGAGCGAAAACACGGTCGCGGCGGTTTCGAGGCGCAGGCTGAGCTCGGAGGAGTGCGCGGCGTAGTTGGCGCCGATGGCGATAATCTGCGGCGGGCGCAGCACGGCGGAGGAGTGCCGCAGCTCGTCGACCTGGGTTAGTACCGCCCCACCTGAAACAGCGTCCAGGCTGATCGCCCGCACGTGTTCGTAGCCGGCATCGCCGCGTTCCAGCAGGTCTTGCAGGTCGCGCGGCGCGTCGTTCATGACGTCGTCGAGGAACAGAGCCGCGTCGTCAAAGACCACAGCCAATCGGGGAACGGAATGGCCGTCAACTCTGAGATGCGCAAATTTCACTCTTCTAGGCTAGCGGCCCGGGCGTCGGCCCGCCCTGTGGGGTGCGCCAACCCTCATTCGATCCGCTTGGAGGAAACGGGGGATATGGGAGGTATTGCCCCGGCCGCCCGCCAGAGATGCATTCCCGCGTAGCTGCGCCACGGCGCCCAATCCGCGCCGCGGGCCGCGAGCGCGCGCGGTTCGATTGGTAGGCCGAGCAGGCCGGCACCCTGCCGCAGGGCCAGGTCGCTGGTCAGCAGATTGTCCGGGCTGCAGAGCACCCGCAGCGCTCGGCGAAGACCCGGTCGGCCATTGGCGGGTCGGCGGCGGTAGCTGAGCGGTTCACCCCCTCAGCCCGCCACGCCAGCACGAGCATCGGTAGCGAAAATCAGACATCGTGCCGCTCACTAGGCTGAACGGATGAACGCACTGACGCGCCTCCAGACCGAGCTTGGCGACATCGTCAGCATCGACCCGCTTGACCTTGCGGCCAGCCGCACCGACAAGTCCGGCTGGGTCGCCGACGGCACACCGCTGGCCATCGTGCGCGCGACCGAGGTGGACCAGGTGCAGGCGGTGCTGCGCATCGCAACCGAGTTTCGGGTGCCGGTGGTGACCCGCGGGGCCGGCACCGGCCTGTCCGGGGGAGCCTGCGGCACCGACGGCTCGATCGTGCTGAGCGTGGCAGGCCTGAACCGCATCCTCGAAATCAATGCAGACGACGAACTCGCCATCGTTGAAGCGGGTGTGATCAACCAGCACCTCAATGACGTGCTGGCCGAAAAGCAGCTCTGGTTCACGCCCGATCCGGCGAGCAAGGCCATTTCCACGGTCGGCGGCAACATTGCCACGAACGCCGGCGGGCTGCTCTGCGCCAAATACGGCGTCACCCGGGAGGCCGTGCTCGGCCTCGTGGTCGTGCTCGCCGACGGCAGCCTGCTGCGCACCGGCCACCGCACCATTAAGGGCGTCACCGGCTACGACCTCACCGCACTTCTGACCGGATCGGAGGGAACCCTCGGCGTCATCGTCGAGGCAACGGTGCGGGTGCGCGCGCTGACCGCTGGCACGGTCGCCACCATCGGCGCGGTCTTTGAGACCGTCACCGCGGCGGCCGCAGCGAGCGCTGCCGTCACGGCCGCTCGCATCCGTCCCGCCGTGATGGAACTGATCGACCCGATCGCCCTCGCCCACGTCGCGACCTACCTGGGCCCGGAGGGGTCGGCCGGGTTGCCGCTGGGCCGCGGCGCATTTCTACTCGTGCAGACCGACGGGCCGGCTGCGCTCGCCGAGGCCGAGCACGCCCTCATCGTGTTGCGCGCAGCCGGCGGCGAGGCCACCCTCTCAACGGATGCCGCTTCCGGCGAACGCCTGCTGGCCATCCGCCGCGCCATGCACCCGGCCCTCGAGCAGCTGGGCCAGGTTCTCATTGAAGACGTGTCGGTGCCGCGCTCGCGCATGGCCGAGATGTTCGCCGCGATCGCCGATATCAGTACCCGCACGGGGATTCCCATCCCAACGGTCGCCCACGCCGGCGACGGAAACCTGCACCCCAACTTCGTGATCGAGCGGCAACCCGGTGCGGCAGCGGATGCGCCGGTGCCCGACGAGATCTGGGCGGCGGCCGACGAAATGTTCCGGGCAGCGCTCGCGTTGGGCGGCACCCTCACCGGCGAACACGGTGTCGGCGTACTCAAGCGCCGGTGGTTGCGCGATGAGATCGGCGACCGCAGCCTAAACCTGCAGCGTCAGCTCAAGGCGGTGTTCGATCCGCTGGGTATACTCAACGCCGGCACCATGTTCGCCGCCTGAGCGCCGGCGGGGTCGTCCCGGTATTCTCAAGTAATGAGTCTCGACCAGCCGCCTGGCCAGCCGTCCCCCGAACACCTTCCCGTGCAGGCGAGCCCGGCCCCGGTTCAACCGGTCTGGAACCGGGCGGTGCGACCCTCGCGTGCCGGCGCGATCGTGCTCGGCGTTGTCGGAATCGTGCTCGCCGGGCTGGCCCTGCTGGCCGTCATTTTGTATCTGACCACGTTCCTCGGCACCGGGGCGCTGCTGCTCGGACTGCTCCTGGCGTTGCTGCCGCTCGCGGTCGTGCTGCTGGCGGTACGCTGGATTGACCGCTGGAACCCGGAGCCGCGCCCGGCCCTCATCTTCGCCTTACTCTGGGGCGCTGGCATCTCCATCGCCAGCGCGCTCGTCTTCGACCTCGGGGTGCGGATCACGATTGCGGCGAGCTCGGGGGCACTCGCCGGGAGCGATTTCGCATCCGCTGTTATTCAGGCGCCCCTGGTCGAGGAAATCGCCAAGGGGTTCGGCGTTCTGGTCTTGTTCTGGGCGGTGCGTCGGCATTTTGACGGTCCGCTCGACGGCGTCGTGTATGCCGCCACCATCGCCGCTGGCTTTGCCTTCTCCGAGAATATTCAGTACTTTGGCCTGGCCATGGCCGACGGCGGCGCGCAGCACCTGGGGGTCACGTTCTTGTTGCGCGGAGTCTTTTCGCCGTTCGCGCACGTCACCTTCACCATCTGCACCGGACTGGCCTTGGGCCTGGCCGCCCGGCGCGGCGCCTCGAAGAGTGGGGCGTTCGGATTCTTTCTGCTCGGCCTCCTGCCCGCAATCGGCCTGCACGCGCTCTGGAACGGTGCCACCTTTGTGCTGGCCGGTGACGCATCCGTTCTGATCTACTACGTCGTCGTGCAGGTGCCGCTGTTCATCGTCGCTATTCTCATCGTGGTATTTTTCCGCCGCCAGGAGGCGCGCATCACCCTGCGACGGCTGCACGAATATTCGCAGGCCGGCTGGTTTACCGCGGACGAGGTTTCCATGCTCGGCACCGGGGCCGGCCGACGTCAGGCTATGGCCTGGGGCGCGCGTCAACCGCGCTCGCGCCAGCTCGCCATGCGCCATTTCATAGCGGATGCGACCCGCCTCGCCTTTGTTCGAGACCGCCTCGTTCGCGGCCAGGGCACCCCCGCGTTATACGCCCGCGAGGCACTCCTGCTCGGTTTGCTCATAAACCACCGGGCCGAGGTACTGGGGCAGCAGCCTCCGGGCTGAAAACGAATAGTCCGCACCAACAGAAACTCGCCGCTTCGGTGGTGTGGCAATGCCGACGACTCTACCGATGCGACGAGTTGGTGTACGACTAGAGTGCACCTGCGGCGCCGTGGACGCAAGCATTATTTTTTTTTGGATCTCGCCGGTGTGCAATCGGGCACAAAATCCGGTTGGATGGGTGCATGACTGATATGAATTCCAAGCCCGAAATCGACTTTCCAGAGGGCGCTGCGCCCGAGCAACTTGAGGTCACCGATATCGTCGTCGGAGACGGCGCCGAGGCGGCTGCCGGCGCGACCGTCGACGTGCATTACCTCGGTGTTGAGTTTGAGTCCGGCGACGAGTTTGACTCGTCCTGGAACCGAGGCCAGTCGATCAACTTTCCGTTGCGCTCGCTCATCGCGGGCTGGCAGGAAGGCATCCCCGGCATGAAGGTTGGCGGGCGTCGCAAGCTCGTTGTGCCCCCGCATCTCGCCTACGGCCCGGCTGGCTCCGGCCACCGTCTCTCCGGCCAGACTCTGATCTTCGTGATTGACCTGCTCGGCGTCAGCTAAAGCGCCACTCGAATCGAAACTAAACGAAACGGGATGCGGCTGCGGCAGTCGCATCCCGTTTCGTCTGCCGGGTGGGCGCTACGACTATGACCGGTCGATGCGCAAATGCTTGATCTTGGAGGTGTGACCGCGAATGATGCTCACATCACGCTTGGCCACCTTGAAATGCTTGGCCAGCAGAGCGACCAGGGCGTCATTGGCCGCGCCCTCTACCGCGCGCTGCTGCAGAAAGACGGTGACGGAGGCGTGTTCCGGAGTGCTTTCGGCATCGTCGACCACGAGGGGGCCTTTGCGGCTGCCCGGCTTCACGTGCACGGTCAGGTTGAGCATGGCGGGCACGGGACTCCTGTTTGCCCTGGTTGGATGACAACGGGCTCACCTCAACGGTAGCGCGCCCGGTCACCGGCTCTACATCAGCGCCGTTGTGGGTTCCGGGCCGAGGGTGAACCGTCGCCCGGTGATCGTTGTTGGCATGATTTCGACGAAGGTCGGCTTGACCGTGGGAATCAGAGGCCGAAGCGGCAGGGCGGCGGCCGCGTCAATCTCGTGCTGGGAGTCGAGCGCCCGTGCCGTTCCGTGCACGACGACGCTCCACGCTTCGTCGCGACCCACGCCATCCGTTTCGAAGGCCACCGTGTGGTTCACGGTCAGTTCTACGAGTTTGGTGCCGGCTGCCGTGCGAAACAGCAGCCGACGATCGGCCGCGACGAAATTCACCGGAAAGATGTCGGCAACGCCGCCGACGGCGACCGCGAGGCGGCCCAGACTCGCCGAGAGCAGGGCATTCCAGCATTCCTCTTCCGTGAGAGTGTGCACGGGATTGTGGGTGGCGTCGACATCGTCGTAGGTCATGGTCCATAATCACACGATCCGGGACCCCGATCGAGGGGTGCATCGGCAAAAGTCGGCCTGTTCCTAAGAAAATCTCTTGCCCCACTTTGCGGCACGCTTTACCGGTAAGCTGGAAATTTGCCCAGCGGGGCACATGCCTGGCGGCTCAGCAACGGTTTCTTTCGTTCGCCACAATCTATTCTTTGAGAAAGTTTCACAGTGAGTGCGCTACCCGAAGTACCGGCGAAAACGCCGAAAATCAGTCCCCCCCGACCCCGGCGATTTGTTATTCCGGCACCTCGAGTGTTTTATCCGGCCCTCGGCATCATTTTGGCCGTCGTGATCGTCGCCATCGCCTTCCCGGTACGCACCGGCAGCGTGCTCGCCCTGCTGCAGGGTTGGGTCGTCGCCGGTCTCGGACCGTACTACATGGTCATCGTGGCCGCCTTCGTGGTCTTCGCCATCTGGATGGGCGCGAGCCGCTTCGGCGACATCAAACTTGGCCAGGACGACGACAAGCCGGAATTCGGCATCATGAGCTGGTTCGCGATGCTGTTCGCCGCCGGCATGGGCATCGGCCTCGTCTTCTGGGGAGCGGCCGAGCCGCTCACCTTCTTCACCAACCCCAAACCCGGCGTGACCGGAGACTCGCAGGAGCTCGCCGCCGCCGCCATGTCGCAGACCTTCCTGCACTGGGGCTTTCACGCTTGGGCAATCTACGCCGTCGTCGGACTCGCGCTGGCCTACTCCATCCACCGCAAGGGCCGTCCGGTATCCATCCGCTGGGCTTTGGAGCCGCTCCTCGGTGACCGGGTCAAGGGCCGCCTCGGTGACGCCATCGACGTCATTGCCATCGTCGGAACCCTGTTCGGCGTGGCGACCTCACTCGGTCTCGGGGTCAAGCAGATTGCGGCCGGCCTGAGCTACCTCGGCGTCGTGGGTGAAGTCAACAACACCCTCCTTGTCGTGCTCATCATCGTGATCACCGCCATCGCCACCGTTTCCGTGGTGAGCGGAGTCGGCAAGGGCATCAAATGGCTCTCCAACATTAACCTCGGCGTGGCCGGGCTGCTGCTGATCGCTGTACTCGCCCTCGGCCCCACGCTCTACCTGTTCCGTCTACTCGTCGAGTCCATCGGTGGGTATTTTCAAAACGTCGTCGGCCTCACCTTCGACGCCGGTTCTTTCACCGGCCAGGCGGGAATCGACTGGCAGGGCGCCTGGACAATCTTCTACTGGGGCTGGTGGATCTCCTGGGCGCCGTTCGTCGGTGTTTTCATCGCACGCATTTCGCGCGGCCGTACCGTGCGTGAGTTCATCGCCGGCGTGCTGCTCGTGCCTACCCTGGTCACCTTCGTCTGGTTCGCCGTTATGGGCGGCAGCGCCATCAAACTGGCCTGGGAAGGCGACGGCGGCGGTCTCTTCGACCCCGCGGTCGGAATCATCTCCGAGAACGTGCTGTTCAACTTCCTCGGCCAGCTGCCGCTCGGCGGCATCCTCTCGGTTATCGCGGTCATCGTGGTGGCGATCTTCTTCATCACCTCGGCCGACTCTGGCTCGCTCGTGATCGACATGCTCGCCTCGGGTGGCGACACCAACCCGCCCAAGTGGAGCCGCATCATGTGGGCGAGCCTCGGCGGAATCGTCGCGATCGCCTTGCTGCTGGCCGGCGGACTCGCTGCCCTGCAAACCGGAGCGATTCTGACCGCGATACCGGTCAGCATCGTCATGATCGGTATGTGTATTGCCACCTACAAGGCGTTCCGCATCGAGCACGAGGTTCTGGTCAGCGCTGAACGTCGTCAGCGTCGGGAGGAGATGGCGCGCCGCATCGGCAAGACCGTGACCGCGCACCTCGAGGAGAACTTCGACGACCACTTCGGCGTTCAGGTCGACGGCCACATCGAGGCCGCGCTGACCGATGATCCAGCCCGTCGCCCCCGCTGGGGCCGTCGCTCGAAAGAATAACCAGCACCACCGCCGGTTCAGGGCCGCCTACATTCCGTTGGCGGCCTTGACGCGGTTGACCAGGTCGCGCCACGGACCGTTGACCTCGGGCTCGGCGAGCACCACCTCGTGCGGGGCGCATCGAATGCGATAGGCGAACCGGTCTGCAGTTGCCACGCTGTCGGTAACGTCGTCCCAGGGCAGCGAATCGAGAAAATCCGCCCAGGTTGCGGGGTCGGGTTGCTCTTCAACTCTGACTTCCCAGGTGAGGCGGATCCCGGCCATCCCGCCGCTGCGCGAGACAATGACTTTCATACCGAAAGGTTACCCCGATGGTTGCCCCGCGGTCGGCCCGCGTGGCGGCTCCGGCAGCATCGGTGCCAGCGGGTCGACGAGAGGTGCCGAATACGCTGGCGGCAGGGAGATACCAGGGGCGCTCGGAGTGCCGGTCGTGTTGGGCAGCGGCGAGGGAACGGCGGCCACTACCCCGACCGTCGCCCAGGCCCGCAAGACCGCGTCGTGGGCGGTCGAACCGTTTCCATAGAGGTGGGCCGCGGTATCCGCCGTCGCCGCCGCGAAGGCAGCAAAATCGCTCTGCGGGCGAAGCATCGGTCCGGTGAGCGTGTCATACCAAATGCGGCCCGGCATTTCCCAGGCGTTGCCGCCGATGGCCTCGGCGACGAGATAGAAGGCGCGGTTGGGAATGCCCGAGTTGAGGTGCACCCCGCCGTTGTCGTCGTCCGTCTCGATGTAACCGGCCATGCTGTCCGGCTGCGGATCCTTGCCAAGCACATCATCGTTGTAGGCCGTGCCGGGCGCTTTCATCGAGCGCAGGGCGATGCCCTCAACCTGTTCGGTGAATAGGCCCTCGCCGATCAGCCAGCTGGCCGCACTGGTCGGCTGTCCTCGCAGATTTTGCTCGACGAGCGCGCCGAACACATCGGAAATGGACTCGTTGAGCGCGCCGGACTGACCCTCGTACTCCAGGTTCGCCGTGAATTGGGTGACGCCGTGCGTGAGCTCGTGACCGATCACACTCGGCGAAATGGTGAACCGGTTGAAAACCTGGCCATCTCCGTCGCCGAACACCATGCGTTCACCGTCCCAGAAGGCGTTGTCGTATTTCTGGCCATAGTGCACCGTGGCATCCATCGGCATACCACCGTTATCGATGCTGTCGCGTCCGAACTGGTTCCAGTACATCGCCTGGGTGGCTCCGAGGCTGTCATACGACTCGGTCACGGCAGGGTCGGTTCCGGCGGGCTGACCCTCCGTGCGCACCCGGCGACCGGGTAGGCGTTCGAGGCCACCGGCATCCGAAATGGTGCGATCGGATTCCCCCGGTGTGCGGGTGGGCAGGCTGCGCGCACTCGGGTGGGCGCGTGGATGCGTGCCATCGCGCAATTGCCGAATCCGCGAGTCCCGCAGTAGCGAGTCCCTGGCGGCAGCCGCGGCCCGTGCGAATTTGGGAACGTCTAGTTGTGCCAATCGCATCAGCAGGTACGGCGGCACGATCGTGCAGTGTGGGTGGATCTGCGGCGTGTAGATCTGCGGCGTGTAGATTTGCGGAGTGTGGATTTGCGGAGTGTGAATCTGCGGAGTGTCCATGTGCAGAGTCTGGCACCGGGCACCGACATCGCAACAGGTCGAAGCGCCCCGCTGAATAGACTCGCCTCATGCGCTTTGGAATCGTCATTCTCCCGCAAGACCCGTGGCCGCGTGCGCGCGAGAAGTGGCTCGGTGCCGAGCAGTACGGCTTCGACCACGCCTGGACCTACGACCACCTGTCCTGGCGGTCGCTCGTCGACGAACCCTGGAATGCGACCATTCCCACCCTGACCGCCGCAGCGGCCGTGACCGAACGCATCGTTCTGGGCACCTTTGTCTCCTCACCGAATTTTCGGCATCCGGTGCCGTTTGCCAAGGACATAGCCACCGTCGACGACGTGTCGAACGCACGGTTTCTGCTCGGGGTCGGGTCGGGCGGCACCGGGTTCGACGCCACCGTTCTGGGCCAGCCCGAGTACACGCCCCGGCAGCGGCACGAACGGTTCGCCGAATTCGTCGCCGACCTCGACCTCTTGCTACGCGGCGAGGAGGCGGGTTCCACCGCGGGAATCAGTTTCGCTGGTGACTGGTACTCGGCTGTCAATGCGCGCATGGTGCTGCCCAAGTCGACCGCCCCGGTGCGCCAACGCGTGCCGTTCGTCATCGCCGCCAACGGCCCCAAAGGCCTGGGACTGGTCAGTCGGTTCGGGCAGGGCTGGGTGACGACCGGCCAGGATGGAGCCTCGGGGGAGGACTGGTGGGAGGGCGTTCGCGGCCTCACTCACCGGCTGGACGACGTGGCGACCGCTGAAGGCCGAGACCCGGCCGCCATCGACCGCTACCTCTCACTCGACAGCGGCGGAACGTATTCCCTGCAGAGCATGAATGCGTTCGAGGATGCCGTCGGCCGCGCTGCCGACCTCGGTTTCACCGACGTCATCAGCCATTGGCCGCGCGCCAGTGGAATCTACGCCGGCGACGAAGCCGTACTCGAAGCGGTGGCGGGCACCTTCACCGAAATCAAATGAAGTAGCCGGTCGATCGGGGTTTCTGCCCGATGCCTGTCTAGGCTGGGTGCATGCGCGCACACGACGACCCCACGCCCCTGGTTCCTCGCACTCCGCTGAATGACCGCCTCGGCTGGCTCGGCCTGCGCAGCGGGCAGATTCTCCTCGTTATCGTGCTCGCGTCCGCCGTCATCTACGGACTCGTGCAGCTCAAGCTCGTCGTCATCCCGGTCTTGATCGCCATCATCCTTGCCTCGGCTCTGAGTCCGGTGATCAACGGACTGCGCAAGCGCGGCGTCGCCGCTATTCTGGCCACCTGGATCACCCTGCTCGGCGGCATCGCCGTGTTCGGCGGCATCATCACGCTCATCGTGTTCGCTGTGCGCGACCAGTGGAACGAACTGTTCTCCTCGGCCTCCGAGGGCATCGACAAGCTCCAGCAGTTCCTCATCGACGGACCGATCCAGGTCGACGAGCAGCAGATTACCGACGCCCGCAATAGTGTCGTCGATTTTCTCACCAGCAGTCAGTTCGGCTCGGGGGCGCTGGCCGGGGCATCCGCTGTTTTTGAACTGATCACCGGGTCCGTGCTGCTCGTGGTCATTCTGTTCTTCTTCCTTAAGGACGGCGGCCAGATCTGGAACTTCTTCCTGAGTCCGTTCAAGGGAGAGCGCCTGGCCCGTGGCCGACGCATCGGTCAGACCTCCCTGCGCGTGCTGGGCGGGTACGTACGTGGCACCGCGATCGTCGCCGCCGTCGACGCCACCGCGATCGGCATCGGCCTGGCCATTTTGCAGGTTCCGCTCGCCCTGCCGCTCGCGGTCATCGTGTTCCTCGGAGCGTTTATTCCGCTGATCGGAGCGACCGCGGCCGGAGTGCTCGCCGCGCTGGTGGCCCTGGTCGCGAGTGGCCCGGTCGTGGCGCTCATCGTGCTCATTATCGTGGTCGCCGTCAACCAGCTCGAGGGAAACTTTCTGCAGCCGGTCGTCATGGCGCAGTCACTCAAGCTGCATCCGCTCGTCATCCTGGTCGGCCTGACCGCCGGAACCATTCTCGGCGGCATTGTCGGTGCCGTGCTCTCGGTGCCGATCGCTGCCGTCGCCTGGGCCATCGCCAAGGCCTGGAACACCCCGGATGCCCCACGCGCCATTTTGCCGAAGCGGCTCGTGCGCAAGCGCTAAACCCATCCTGCTCGTGCCACCGCTGCCACCCGCATGACTGGAGAACCATGACCGAGCAGAGCCACTTCCACCTGCCGCGCCCGCGCCTAACGCTCGACCAGGCGGCCGATCTCGCCCGCGAGCGGTTCAACGTCATCGGCGTCGTCACCGAGCTGGGCAGCAACCAGGACCGCAACTTTCGCATTTACACGGATGCCGCCACGGTCGTACTCAAGGTCTCCAACCCGGCCATCGCGGCCGTCGAGCTTGAGGCGCAGAACGCTGCCCTGGCGCACCTCGGCGATCTGGGCCTGGACCTGCCCGCTGCCGTCACGGCGATCGACGGCAACGAGATCCAGCGCATCACGATCGACGGGCAGACCCTCGACCTGCGCCTGCTGACCTACGTCGACGGGCATCCGCTGACCGATTCGGTGCGGCTCACGGCAGGGCAGGTGCGCTCGCTCGGCGATGTGGCCGGCCGGATCGTGCGTGGCCTGTCCAACTTCGAGCACGCGGGAACCGACCGCTTTCTGCAGTGGGACCTCCGGCGTGGGGGCGAGGTCATCGACGCACTCCTCGGCCAGGTCAATGACGACGCGCGCCGCGAACATCTGCGCACCGTGACCGACGCCGCCCGAATGCAGCTCGCCCCGCTCAAGGGTGACCTGCGCGTGCAGACGATCCACGGCGACCTGACCGACGACAACGTAGTGAGCCGGGACGGCGACAGCATCTCCGGCGTCATCGACTTCGGCGACGTCGCCCAGGGCTGGCTCGTTGCCGAGCTCGCCGCGACCTGCGCCTGTGTGTTGTATCGCAGCCCGCGGCATCCGCTGGCCATTCTCGACACCATCGATGCCTTCGCCAGGCAGGTGCCGCTCTCCGACGCCGAACTCACCGCTCTCTGGCCCCTCATCGTGCTGCGCACGGCGGTGCTCGTGGTGAGCGGCGAAGCGCAGGTGCAGCTCGACGGTGACAACGACTATGCCGACGCCAACCGCGCCCGCGAGTGGCTCGCCTTCGCCACGGCCGCCGACCTTGATGGTGCAGAGGTCGAAGCCCTCATCCGGTTCATGTTGGCGGGCGCCGACGCCCCCATCATGACAACCGACTACCCCCTGGCTGGGCCGCTCGATCCAGCGGCCATCATCGACCTGTCCGTGACGAGCGCCGGTTACGACGCCGGAGTCTGGCTGGAACCGGACATTGATGCGCGCATTACAGCGGATGCCGCAGCCCAGCTCGGCCACGCCGTCACCCGCTACGGCGAATACCGGCTCTCCCAAACGCGCACCAACACGGCCGAGGAATCCGTCACCCTGGCCCTCGGCGTCGAGGTGATCCTGCCGGCCGGCAGCCACATCATCGCGCCGATCGCGGGGACGGTTGTGGTCGTCGATTCCGACACGGTGCGGCTCGAGGCCGCCCACTTTGACCTGTGGCTGACCGGCATCGACGCCGCGGCGATCGACGGCCAGACCGTCGAAGCCGGAACGACTCTCGGTACCGCTCTCGGTACCGCTTTCGGTACCGCTCTCGGTGCGGCTCAGGCCAGTTCGGCCGGTGCACGCCACGCCGCCCGAGTGGCCCGCGTGACCCTGCAGACCAGTCGGCTTCGCGGCATCCGCCCGCCGTTCTTCGCCGCACCGTCACACGCGGCGCTCTGGCAGCGGGTCTGCCCCGACCCGTCAGCGCTGCTCGGGCTGGAAACCGCCCGTTCACTGGCCGATGCCGGCGCCCTGCTGCAGCGCCGGGACCAGTCCTTTGCGCGCGTGCAGGCACACTATTACCAAGCCCCGCCGCAGATCGAACGTGGCTGGCAGCATCACCTCATCGATACTCACGGCCAGGCCTACGTCGACATGGTGAACAATGTCACGACAGTCGGCCACGGGCACCCGCGCATTGCCGAGGCCGCGCGCAGCCAATGGTCGCTGCTGAATACCAACTCCCGCTTTCACTACGAGGAGCTTGTGCGCTTCACCGAGCGCCTCGCCGCACTCGCCCCCGACCTGCTCGACACCGTCTTTCTGGTCAATAGCGGCACCGAGGCCGTCGACCTCGCCCTGCGCCTCGCCCTCAGCTACACCGGCCAGGACACCGTGCTCGCGGTGCGCGAGGCCTATCACGGCTGGTCGCTGGCAGCGGATGCCGTCTCCTCCTCGGTCGCCGACAACCCCCGGGCGCTCGACACCCGGCCCGACTGGGTGCACCTGGTCGAAGCGCCGAACGCCGTGCGCGGCAAATATCGGGGCATGCAGTCTGCCCCGCAGTACCTCGACGACCTCGACGGCGATCTGCGGGACCTGGCCGACGCCGGGCGCACGGTAGCCGCGTTCATCGCCGAACCCGTATTCGGCAATGCCGGCGGCGTGTTATTGCCCGACGGCTACCTGGCCGGCGTCTACGAGCGGATGCGCGCCCGCGGCGCACTCTGCATCGCCGACGAGGTGCAGGTGAGCTACGCCCGGCTCGGCAAGCACTTCTGGGGTACCGAGCAACAAGGAGTGGTTCCCGACATCATCACCATCGCCAAGGCGATGGGCAACGGGCATCCGCTCGGCGCGGTCATCACCCGCCGCGACATTGCGGAGCGCTTCAGCGAGGAGGGACCGTTCTTTTCGTCGGCTGGCGGCAGCCCGCTGAGCTGCCGCATCGGCCTGACCGTGCTCGACATCATGCGTGACGAAGGCCTGCAACAAAATGCTGAGGTCGTCGGCCGGCATCTCAAACAGGGCCTGGAACGGCTCGGCGAACGCTTCGATCTGATCGGTGCGGTGTACGGAATGGGGCTCTACCTCGGCGTCGAGCTGGTCAGCGACCGCGCCGCCTTCACTCCGGCGACGGGCGCGGCCGCGCGGCTCTGCGACGAGCTACTGCTGCGCGGCTGCATCGTGCAGCCCACCGGCGACTTCAAAAACGTGCTCAAGATCAAGCCGCCGCTCTGTCTCAGTATCGCCAGCGCCGACCATTTTCTGGACGCGCTGGCCGACGCGCTGGGTGCCATCGCCCCCAGAGCAGCGCAGTCCCCGACGCTTAGCGCCGCGTCTTCGCGCTGATGCTCGGCGACGGTGTCGGCTCGGCGATGAACGCCAGGCCGCCGGCACTGTTGGCCGAGAGCATGAGGGCTTCGATCCAGTCCCGGTTGATCGACGGGGTGCGACTGCCAAAATATCGGTAGTAGAGCGTGCTCGTCGGGTCGAGCCAGATCGCGCTGCGACCACTTCCCTCGTCGGCCGAATCGGACCAGGTGAAAATGAAACTCTCCCGGCGCCGCAGCTTGGTGCTGATCACGATCTGCAGGTGCATGAGGGCACGATCGTCGAAGGTGATTACGATACCCGGATTGCCATAGAGCAACGTACCCATGTTCATGCACCTCCTCGATTGTTCCCCCACTGTAGCGCTATGAGCGGGCGGGAATAGACCGGGCGCATGGCACCAAAACGGGAGGGTGTGCCGGTTTTACCCGGGTGCTCTGCTAGGGTATCAAGGTTGCCGTTCAACGGCCGCGGATAAAGAGAGCTCAGGCATCCTGCCAAGGGCACCGCGCAGTGAGAGAAAGGGGATCCCACTTTATGGCACTCGAACCAGATGCTAAGAAGGCGATCATCGAAAAGTACGCTACCCACCCAGGCGACACCGGGTCCCCGGAAGTTCAGATTGCAATGCTCACGCAGCGCATTCTTGACCTCACCGAGCACCTGAAAGAGCACAAGCACGACCACCACTCACGTCGTGGCCTGCTTCTTATGGTTGGTCAGCGTCGCCGTCTGCTCGGTTACCTGTCGGACATCGACATCACTCGGTACCGCACACTGATCGGCAGCCTCGGCCTGCGTCGCTAATTTCGCGCAGTTTAATTGCACGAAGTGAATGCAGCGTTGACAACGCGAACTTCTTCACAACGGGTCGTCACCTTTTAGGTGGCGGCCCGTTGTGTGTGCCGCCGCCGAGCGGGGGTAGAACAGCGGCTTGCTAACATAGGTGGTTGGCAATAACGAACGGAAATCAGCATGAGTCTTAGGCGCACCAAGAGTATTGAAGATTCGATAGCAGACTCGCTGGAAAAGGGCCACAGCCTCAAACGCACACTCGGCACCTGGGACCTCATGATCATGGGCGTAGCGGTCGCCGTCGGAGCTGGAATCTTCTCGGTCGGCGCCAAGGCAGCCGGCAGCTACGCCGGACCGTCGGTTACCCTGGCCTTCCTGCTCGCCGCCTTCACCTGCGCCCTCGCGATCATGTGTTACGCCGAGTTCGCCTCGGCCGTGCCCGTCGCCGGGTCCGCCTACACCTTCACCTACGCGACCCTCGGCGAGCTGCTCGCCTGGATTATCGGCTGGGACCTCATTCTCGAGATGCTCACGGCTGCCGCCGTCATCGCCAAATACTGGGGCATCTACCTCAGCACCGTGTTCGATCTGGCCGGCTGGAACATTCCAGCGACGATCACCGTGATCGGCCTCGACGTCAGCTGGGGAGCTTTCGTCATCGTCGCCATCTTCACCGCCCTGCTCGTGCTCGGCACCCAACTCTCCGCCCGCGTCGCCAGCGTCTTCACGATCATCAAGGTCGCCATCGTGGTCTTCGTCATCATCGTCGGCGCGTTCTTCATCAACACCGCGAACTACACGCCGTTCATTCCGGCCGAAGTTCCCAGGGCCGGCGGCGAGGGCGACGTCTGGATGCAGTCCCTGTTCTCCTTCATGACTGGGGCGGCCCCGGCGCAGTACGGCCTTTTCGGCCTGCTGGCCGGTGCATCCCTGGTGTTCTTCGCGTTCATCGGCTTCGATGTGGTCGCTACGAGCGCCGAAGAGGTCAAGAACCCGCAGAAGACCCTGCCGCGCGGCATCTTCGCCGGCCTGGCGATCGTCACGGTGCTCTACCTCGGCGTCAGTCTCGTCCTCACCGGCATGGTTCCGTACACCGTACTGGCCGACGACCCGAACGCCTCCCTCGCGACCGCATTCGTCGCGGTCGGCGCCGGCTGGGCCGCTCAGGTGATCTCGATTGGAATCCTGGTCGGCCTCACCACCGTGATCATGGTGCTGCTGCTCGGCCTGTCCCGCGTGCTGTTCGCCATGAGCCGCGACGGCCTGCTGCCGCGCTGGCTCAGCGTCACGAGCGAAAAACGCCGCACGCCGGCGCGCATTCAGATCATCTCCGGTACCGCCGTCGCTCTCATCGCCGGGCTCACCGACGTGGGGGTGCTCGAAGAGATGATCAACATCGGAACACTGTCGGCCTTCGTGCTGGTGAGTATCGCCGTCGTCGTACTCCGCAAGAAGCGTCCCGACCTGCCGCGCGCGTTCAAGGTGCCGTTCTCGCCGGTGTTGCCGATCCTGTCGGCCGTGCTCTGCGTCTGGCTGATGCTCAACCTGACCACCCTCACCTGGGCACGGTTCGGGGTGTGGCTGGCCGTCGGGTTCCTCGTCTACTTCGCCTACGGTCGCCGCCACTCCGTGCTCGGCATCAAGCAACGTGCGGCTGCTGCCGAAGCGGCCAGGGTCGAAGCTGGCGCCGCGACCAAGCGCGTCGACTAGCCGGCGAACTCGCCGTTCGTGTTCATCTCTTCCTGAATCATGAGGGCGAGCTGGCGCAGGAGGACAGCATCGAACCCCGAGTCCGCGCGCGGTTTCGGATCGAACACGCCGAGGGCGCCGATGCGCTCGCCCGAGGCCGCTTCGATGGGGAATCCGGCATAGAAACGCATGTGGGGCGCGCCGGTGACGAAGGCTTTGCGCCGCAGGCGTTGATCGGCGAGCGTGTCGGGCACGATGACGGCACCGCGTGCGCGCACAACCATCGCCGACATCGAATCGCTCCAAGCCGGGCTCGGCAAGGCTGGGCCGGCACTCGACCGAATCTGCAGGCGATTGCTGTCCCGAATAGCGAAGAGAGCGGATGCCGTGCCGAAAGACTGCTGCGCCAGCGCCACAATATGATCCAACCGGGTGTCACAGCCGCGTCTGAGGCGGCGCTGGTCACCGCCACGGATGGGCGCCGTGCTGGGCGTTGCATCGGTGGATCCGAGCGGTACCGGATAGCGGCTGCGCTGCACGACGTCCAGACGCCCCGCCATCTTCTTGGCCAGAAATTCGCCCCAGTGGCGATAATCGGTGGAATCCGACAGACCAGCGGAGGCTAGAAACTCGACGTCCGCCACGGGGACGAAAACGGAGCGACGCATCGACAGGCAGACCCGTTCGGTGATCGCGTCGAGCGATCGGGCGTGCCGGTCGGCGATTGTTCCGCCGAGGCTGTTGAAGATCGGAATGGCACGAATGGGTTGGATACCCTGAACGTAAATGTACGCGCTGTCATTCGTGTGTCGCTCGACAAAATTCAGGAGTCGAGTGAGGTTGGCCTGCCAGGTTTGCTCGGCCGTGAGGTGTAGGGCGTCACCGACGCCCAGAACGACGACGATCGCATCGAGGCGTCGAAGGTCAGCCCCGCGCAGTTGTACCTGCGCGGAGGCCAGCAGCCCGATCGAGCTGGCAATGAGGGCGACGTCAGCTCCGCGCTGCGTGCGCCCCGAAAGCGCCCGAACGAGCGAACCGGGCAACGCGAGGTCGTGGCTGCTGACGCCCCAGCCGGCGGCCGGCCCGCTGCCGAGCACGAGAATGCGATCGCTGTCGATGCCGGGGGAGTGGGCCACCGGGGTGTCGCTGGGCTGCGGAATGGTGACGCTGCCCTGCATGCTGATCGCGGCCCAGGCACGCATCATTCCGGCTGCCGCCACCCGCGCGAGTCCCTGCATCGGCGCATCCTCATTTCAGTCACTAATACTTTGTCTGACACTGGAACGTGTGCCACCCATTCTCATGGCACCAGTTCGGGGCGGTTTACTGCCGGGAATGCGGTCAACCCGGCCGCAGTTACTGGTAATATCAATGCAAACGCATTGATTTTCCTGGAGGTTTACATGCAGTTCGGAATCTTCACCGTCGGCGATCGCACCGTTGACCCCACGACCGGGCGGGAACCGTCCGAGCACGAGCGCATCTCGGCAATGGTCACGATCGCCCAGAAGGTCGAAGAAGTCGGCCTCGACGTCTTCGCCACCGGTGAGCACCACAATCCGCCCTTCGTGCCGTCGTCCCCGACCACCATGCTCGGCTACATCGCAGCAAAGACGCGCCGCATCATCCTCTCGACCGCGACCACCCTGATCACGACCAACGATCCGGTGAAGATCGCCGAGGACTACGCGATGCTGCAGCACCTGTCCGAGGGTCGGGTCGATCTCGTGCTCGGTCGCGGCAATACCGGCCCGGTGTACCCGTGGTTCGGCCAGGACATCCGTCAGGGCATCCCGCTGGCCCTGGAGAAATATGCGCTGCTGCGTAAACTCTGGCGTGAAGACGTGGTGAATTGGCAAGGCCAGTTCCGCACCCCGCTGCAGGATTTTCAATCAACGCCACGCCCGCTCGCTGGTGTGCCGCCCTTCGTCTGGCACGGCAGTATCCGCAGCCCGGAGATCGCCGAGCAGGCCGCCTTCTACGGTGACGGCTTCTTCGCCAACCACATTTTCTGGCCGGCCAGTCACACCCAGAAAATGGTCGGTTACTACCGCGAGCGGTTTGAGTACTACGGACACGGATCCGCCGAGCAGGCCATCGTCGGTCTCGGCGGCCAGGTCTTCATGCGCAAGAATTCCCAGGACGCCGTGAAGGAATTCCGCCCCTACTTCGACAACGCACCCGTCTACGGACACGGCCCGTCGCTGGAAGACTTTACCGAGCAAACCCCGCTCACCGTCGGCAGCCCGCAGCAGATCATCGACCGCACCCTCGGTTTCCGCGACTACGTCGGTAACTATCAACGCCAGCTTTTCCTCATGGATCACGCCGGTCTGCCGCTGAAAACCGTGCTAGAGCAACTCGACCTTCTGGGCGAAGAGGTCGTGCCGGTGCTGCGCCGCGAGTTCGCGCAGAATCGCTCGGCCGCCGTGCCCGCTGGCCCGACCCATGCTTCGTTGGTCGCGGAAGCAGCGAAAACGGATGCCGCAGCTCCAGCCTCCGGTTCGCGCACCGGGGCAGCCTCCGGGCTGTCCGCGTCGGCGAAGCTGGCTTAGTCATGGCCCCAACGACCCGCACCATCGCGGTGGTTACTGCGGGACTGAGCCCGCCGTCATCCACTCGGATGCTGGCCGACGAGCTCGCCCGGGCGACCGCTGACCGTCTGATCGAGCGATCCGATCGCTCCACCGCGGTGCGCGACCCCCTCGCTGTAAACCCGTCCTTCAGTCTGACGAACGGCTTCTGAGACCGATTGCCACGGCGAACGCCTCGTCTTGGAAAACAACGACGGCCCTGGCTTTCTCGGGGGCCAGAACTCCGGCGCTTGTACCGAGTTTTAGGCAGCTTTGGCCAGGTAGGCGTCGTTGAGGTAGCTGTCGATGTGGTCGTCGATAGCCCAAAATACTCGTATTCTGACGTTGGCACCGCCTGCTGCGTTATCCTCGCTGACCCAGCCAAATCATGAAAGCACCCAGCCGAAGTGTCGTCGCTGACCGTACACTACTGTCGGGTGTATAATTGACCAGAATAGATAAGATCATAGTAGGCACTCGTGCCACTGTTTCTTGATTTTGAACTTGAACTTGTCCTTGGTTAGCAGTCACCTGAACTTTAACGAGAGATAACGATAATCTTGCATGCGTGAATTTTTATCTAAAATCATTCAGACACCTCGGCTCTTGACGCCAACTCGTCATATTATGCAGCAACTACCAGAACTAGAAGTGATTGGTTCGGCCTTGCAGGATAACGTGCGACGGCTATTTAAGGGGTCGCTGGCTATACGACAGATTGATACTGGTTCTGACAATGCGACCGAACAAGAACTGGCAGCTTTAACGAACGCTTATTATGATATTGAACGGTTCGGTATTCACTTTGTCCCCTCTCCGCGCCACGCCGACATGTTGCTGGTGACTGGGCCGGTGACGCGTAACATGGCCGAAGCATTAAAGCGGGCGTATGATGCCACGCCCCATCCAAAGTTGGTGGTGGCTGTGGGTGACGATGCGATCGACGGTGGAATTTATAAAGGTTCCTATGCCGTGCTTGACGGCGTCAGTCAGGTTATTCCAGTTGATTATCAGATTGCCGGCGACCCGCCATCGCCATTAGTAATTATGCAATCATTGTTGGCGATTTTGGACGGAGCAAAAAAGGCTCCCAAACAAAAGGGCCAGTCATGATGAGCGCCCTTGCCTCTCCCACTATGTTGATCGCCGCGATGGCCCTGTTTGGGATCGGTGGAGTTGGCGCTGTGTTGCTCCGAAAGTCAGATCGGCTAGCGAATTACTGGTCGAGTGCCCTCGCACTGTTCGGGTCCGTCGCCGCGCTGGTATTTGCAGTTTCGATGCTGGCGAGTGGGCAGACATTTGTGGCCCAGATTACCAGTGATAGTTTTCCGTTGCTGTCGTTCGCACTGAACATTGACAGGTTGGCAGCTTTCTTTTTAGTGACAATTTCGATCGTAACGTTTTTTTGCTCACTGTACGGAATCGGTTACATCAAACAATATTATGGCCGCTACAACATCGGGTACTTGGGATTTTTATACAACCTGTTTATTGTGGCGATGCTGTTGGTAGTCACGTCGTCAAACGGCATATTTTTCTTGATCGTGTGGGAAATCATGTCCCTGGCCTCTTACTTTCTAGTGGCCTACGATCGTCATGACCCCGAAAACGTAAAAGCCGGTTTCTTATACCTGGTGATGACCCATATTGGCACGGCTTTCATTTTGTTAGCCTTTATACTCCTTTACGTTCACACGGGAAGCTTTGACTTCACGGTTATTCAAGCCGCGATGCCGACGGTGCCGGCGCATATCAAAGACAGCGTATTTTTGCTGGCGTTGATTGGCTTCGGCGTCAAAGCCGGCATTATTCCACTCCATATTTGGCTGCCGGCTGCTCATCCAGCTGCCCCGTCGCATGTCTCGGCGATCATGTCTGGGGTGATGATAAAAACAGGAATTTACATGATGATCCGGCTCTTTTTGGACGTCCTGCAGCCAGCTCCGCTTTGGTGGGGCATTGTCGTGTTGGTGATTGCGGTCGCATCGTGTGTATTGGGGGTTTTGTATGCTTTGACCGAGCACGACATAAAGCGACTGTTGGCCTATCACAGCATCGAAAACATTGGTATTATTTTGCTCGGAGTGGGCAGTGCATTGGTATTTTCTGCCCTTGGAATATCAGGGTTGGCGGTGCTGGCCTTGACTGCTGCGCTGTTTCATACCCTCAATCACGCGATCTTTAAGTCGTTATTATTTTTGAGTGCGGGCTCGGTCATTCATGCCACTGGAACTAGAAACATGGAAAAATACGGCGGCCTCATCAAGCTGATGCCAGCCACCGGGTTGTTCTTCTTAGTGGGTTCGATCGCCATTTCGGCGTTGCCACCGCTGAACGGTTTTTTTAGTGAATGGCTGACATTTCAGGCGCTATTTCAGGGTATCGCGCAGACTGACTTTTATATTAAGTGGCTGTTTATTGGGGTCACTGCCGCCCTGGCACTCACCAGTGGCCTGGCCGTGGCTTGTTTCGTTAAGGCTTTTGGTGTCACTTTTTTGGCCCGGCCGCGCAGTCAGCGAGCCGAAAAAGCCCACGAAGCTTCGGCGGTCATGATCGCTGGCATGGCGGGTTTGGCGGTCCTGTGCGTGGCTGTTGGCGTTGGCTCGTCATGGATTATCGCCCAGCTGCAAACGATTGCCCAGGGTGTTCTTTCGGCTGGTGACCACGCGACGCTAGTGACGGTCACATCGGGTCATATTCTGTCTATCGCGGAGGGTTTTGCTACCGTATCGGCACCGCTACTATCACTGCTATTGATCGCGGTGCCATTGGTGGTATGGACGATTACCAGGTTTGGCATCAACCGTTCGCAGCGTGTGACGACTGGACGGACCTGGGACGGTGGAACGGATCTCACTAGCCGGATGGAAATCACCTCAACTGGTTTTGCCCGCTCGATCATCCTTATATTTCGGGGCCTCCTGAAGCCAAGTTTGCAGCACAGTGTTGAATACGAAGACGCCGCCAGCCGCCTGATTCCCCGCTCTCGCTCGGTAACATTGAGCGTCCAGGATGTCTATCGTCGCTATCTGTATCGTCCAGTATTTATCGGCTTTATTCATCTGTCTCACTGGATTAAAAATGGTATCCAAAACGGGAACATTAATGCCTATATTTTGTACATCTTGGTGGTGTTGCTGGTAATGCTCGGATTGGTTGGTGTCTGGTGAGTTACCTCCTATGGATTATCCAGATCATGTTTGTGCCCCTGGTGGCGCCACTTGGCGTCGGCCTGATCAATAGCTTGAAGGCAAGAATTCAAAAACGGCGTGGTGCCAGTCTGTTGCAGCCGTACCGAAATTTGTGGAAGTTGTTTTACAAAGACGAAGTGATTAGCCGGGACGCGTCATTCATCTTTCGATTTGCGCCGTTTATCGCCATGGGAGTCACTATTATCGTTGGTGCCTGTCTGCCAATTTTTACGTCAACGCTCAGCACACCGATGAGTGATTTGCTGGCGGTTGTTTACACCTTGGCACTGGGGACGTTCTTTATGGCGCTGGCTGGTATGGACAGCGGCAGCGCATTTGGTGGTTCTGGGTCAAGCCGTGAAATGACGATATCGGCTATCGTCGAAGCATCATTCATTTCCTCGATTCTGACCGTAGCGTTCCTGAGTGGCACAACCAATATTGCCGTGATGTCTGCCGGCCTGTCGCCCGGTAGCGGCAACTTTTTGATCCCAATCGTGTTGGCCTTTGCTGCTTTTTGTATCGTGTTGCTCGCCGAAACTAGCCGCTATCCGTTTGATAATCCGGATACGCATTTGGAACTGACGATGATCCACGAGTCGATGTTGTTGGAGTTTTCTGGTAAGCGATTAGCTCTTATGGAATGGGCAGCTGCAAACCGGCTGCTTATCTTTTCAATTTTGGCGGTCAATTTATTTTTTCCGATTGGCATCGCGCACGACCAAGCGGTGCTGTCGGTGCTACTCGGCATTAGTTCAACCCTTTTGAAAGTAGCAATTGTGTACATCGTGTTGGCTGTTCTAGAGTCAACGATCGCTAAATATCGCTTCTTTCGTCTGCCGGACTTGCTGCTGGTGGCCTTTGTGTTGAACGTCGTTGCGATTGGGTTGGTCCTATGAACAGTCCACTGCTCGTCCCGATCTTGATAACGGTCATATATTTGACTAGCATTTATATGCACCTGGCTAAAAAAAACAATGGCGTCGCTGGCCTGTATGCGCTTCAATCGGTAGCCTTGGTGCTGCTGTTTGTTTCGTCGTTTCTTGCCAACCCAACCGTTTTACTTTTTCTGGTTATTATCGTGTCCATAATAGTAAAAGTGATACTGGCACCGCGCTTTTTTAACCGACTGGTGACGCGTCATAAGGTGAAGTTTACGGTAAGTTCATACGCTAATACGCCCGTTACGTTGATCGTTATTATGTTCATTACGGCTTTTGTTAATTCAGACGTTTTTTTGCCGATCACCGATCTTTCGGCTAGCAATAGTACGTATGTTGCGCTAGCGATTGCTGCCATGCTGGTGTCAATATTTTTGATGGTCAATCGTAAAAGTGCACTGTCGCAGATTGTGGGCGTGCTATCGCTCGAAAACAGTATTGTAGCGTTTGGCATTATTGCTGGGCTCGAGCAATCCGCACTGCTGCAGCTGGGTACACTGTTTGACATCTTTGTTTGGATGTTGGTCGCGACGGTCTTTGTGTCGATGGTGTATCGGCATACGGGTTCGCTTGTCGTCACGACCATGCGGCATTTGAAGGATTAATATGATTATATATATTGTCGTTGGTGGACTATTGACAGCGAGTTTGTTGAGCCTGCTGTTTAAAAACCGGGTTGTGGGCGCGGCCGCCAGCATTATCGCTCATGGGCTGGGGCTGATTGGCGCCGTCGTCCTCTGTTTGCGAGTGGCCTCCGACGGCGACTACATCCCCTCTCTGTTTACGCTGGTGGATCCACTCAGCGCGCTGACTGTGCTGATCATTTCTATCGTTGGTCTGGCCGCCAATGTGTACGCTGCCCCGTATTTAGACCGTGAAGTCTCGAAGGGAATTATTGGTCCCAAGCGCTTCCGGCAGTACTTTGGGCTGGTGAATTTATTCATGGCGTGCATGTTGTTATCGGTGACTGCCGCGCACCCGATTGCAGCTTGGATTTTTCTGGAGGCGACGACGCTGTCGACGGCCTTTTTGATTAGCTTTTATGACAGACCGTCAACGATCGAGGCCGCCTGGAAATATTTGATTATCAATTCAACGGGATTGCTGCTCGGGTTCTTTGGCGCGTTGCTGTTCTTTAGTGCTACTAGCCGATCTGGCCTTGATGGCTTTGTGACCTGGCAAAGTTTGCTCCAGCAGGCGCAGTCGATTGATCCAGGCGTCGTCAAGGTCGCCTTTGTATTTGTGCTGGTTGGCTTTGGCACTAAAGTTGGTCTGGCACCGATGCATGCCTGGAAACCCGATGCCTACAGTAAATCACCGGCTCCGGTTGGCGCCCTATTGTCGGGCGCGTTGCTGCCGGTTGCACTGGTGACGATTTTGAAGTTCAAGGTAATTACTGACACGGCCGTTGGGGGTGCGTTTAGTAGTCACCTGCTAATGGTATTGGGCGTGCTGTCGCTTCTCATTGCCGCCTTTAGTATTTTGACGATCCGCAACTACAAACGCATGATGGGATATTCGAGTATTGAACACGCTGGTCTGATGGCACTTGGTTTTGCGTTTGGCGGGCTTGGTGCCTTTGCTGCAATTTTACACCTGATATATCATTCGCTTATCAAAGCCGGACTCTTTTTTACTGCTGGTAACCTGCGGCTGTCGTTTCATTCGGCCAAGATTAAGAATGTTAGCGGCGCCCTGAAAGTGGTACCGGTCACAGCTGGTTTGTTTATGCTGCTGTTTTTGGCAGCAACGGGCCTGCCGCCGTTTGGCATTTTTATGTCCGAATTGTACATATTCGGGGCCGGTTTAAAGCAATATCCGATCGTGACGATTGTGGCACTGCTGGCCGTCGCGTTGGTGTTTGTCGGCTTTTTCCGGCAGGTATCGGCTGTGTTGTTTGGGGATCCGCCAGAGGGAGCGCAGGATGCAAAGTCGAATAAGTGGTTGCTGATCCCGCCTATTGTGCTGCTATCGCTGGTACTTGTTTTTAGCTTTTACCTGCCGCCCCCATTGCTCGATTTAATCAACGAAGCCGTCAGGAGGTATGACCTATAATGAACCAATTATACCCCGACTGCCTAACACAAATAGCGAATGTGACGAGTGATGGCTCTGTGCATCAGTTTGTCATCGAGTCGGCGGAAACTACCAAGACGTTGAGGCAGCTGCTTGAAAGTGACGATCTGACATTTAAGATGATAGATGCTACTCACGATAACCATCGTGAGTTCCGGTTGTACTATATTTTTACCGATACAAAACGGCATACGTTTATTGTTGCGGTGCTGCCGTTACTCGATACGATCGAATTTGCCACCATCGCGAATGTGCTCCCAGCCGCAGGTAGGTATGAAAACAAGCTGTGCGAAATGTTTGGACTGCACGTCACGGGCCGAGGCCCGTCGCAGCGCATGCTGCTACACGAAAACTGGCCAGAAAACCTGCATCCGCTGCGCAAAGACGTTAAGTGGGATTCGCGGCCCGAACCTGCAGGCGGTAACTACCAATTCCAGGATGTGAGCGGTGAAGGTATCTATGAAATACCGGTCGGTCCGATTCATGCCGGCATTATCGAGCCAGGACACTTTCGCTTTAGTGTGGCTGGTGAAGAGATCGTCCTGCTAGAGCCGCGCCTGGGCTACGCTCATAAGGGGAGCGAAAAGTTGTTTGAGCAATTACCCTTCGCTAGACAGATTATATTGTCAGAAAAAATCGCTGGCGATACATCATTTTCGTACTCATTGGCCTATTGCCAAGCAGTCGAGTCACTAGCTGGAATATTGGTTACACCCGAGCACGGCCAAGCGCGCGTCCTATTCTCCGAACTTGAGCGGCTAGCCAACCACTTTGGTGATATCGGCGGTATTATGCTTGATGCCGGGTTTAACTTTGGCGGTGCCGGCGGCGCTAGAATGCGCGAGACGATATTACGGCTGAATGATAAGTTGTCGGGCAGTCGTCTATTGCGCGGCATTAACACGTTTGGCGGTGTGGCGATTAGACTGTCACGGGCCCAAATCACGGACTTGCGGGCTGAGCTGCCTCTTGTCGAAAAGGATTTCGAGCAAGTTATGAGTATTGCCGAAAATACGGTGACGTTATTGAATCGGCTAAAAGGTACTGGCGTGCTTACGCTAGACGTCGCTGCTCGGTTTGGCATGATGGGCCCCGTCGGTCGAGCGAGTGGCCAAGATGTGGACGTTCGACGAGATTTTCCTTACGCCGGGTACGGTACGCTGCCTTCAACACTTGTTCCGGTCGAGACCAGCGGTGATGTGTACGCTCGGTTTAGGGTGCGGGTACGAGAAGTTGGTGTCTCTTTCAAGATAATCGACGAGGTGCTCAGTAGCATGTCGAGTATTGTGCCTATACCTTCCAACAAAACGATTAAATTGTGCAGAAATAGCCTGGGCATAGGGTGTACCGAAGGCTGGCGCGGCGAGATACTCTGTGTCGTTCACACCAACGCCGAGGGGGTCGTCTCGCGCGTTGCTGTTCGTGACCCGTCTTTTGTCAATTGGCAAGGAGTAAGCGAAGCCGCGTTTGGAGGAGTGGTTCCCGACTTCCCGCTGGTGAATAAGAGCTTCGGCCTTTCTTACTCGGGGAACGATACGTAGAAAAAGCAGACTCGCTGCTTTACACGAAGGTCCATTACCGGCTTCTCATCGCGCTCTGCACTGCCGATCATCCACCCGCACCCACCGAACTCAGGAACGCTCTACGCACCATCGACGCACCCGAGCTACCGTGTCGGCCGCTGAACCACGTAGTGCCTGTCAGCCGGTCTGATAGCATTGCAGAGGTCAATCCTCGGATTGGCCAGTTATCTGGAGCGGCCAGGTAGGACGCTGGTTATCGGTGGTGATTTTCCAACACGGTTTGCGTGGTGGTGAGTTTCCTCTGGTGGCCAGCAAATACGCTGCCTGACACTGCTCGCTGACATTGCACGCTGCCCAACTCGCCTGTCATACGGGCATGCGAGCCTTCATCGCCAGCATGGCGAGAAGCAAACTTAAAGGAGAAAACCCCCACATGGAGGGTCCAGAAATCACGTTCGCTGAAACCGTTATCGATAACGGCAAGTACGGCAAGCGCACCATCCGTTTTGAAACCGGGCGTCTCGCCCAGCAGGCGCAGGGTTCTGCCGCCGCCTACATTGACGACGAGACGATGCTGCTCTCCGCCACGAGCGTCAGCAAGCAGCCGAAGGACAACTTCGACTTCTTCCCGCTCACCATCGACGTTGAAGAGCGCATGTATGCAGCCGGCCGCATCCCGGGCAGCTTCTTCCGCCGCGAAGGTCGTCCCTCGACCGACGCCATCCTCACCTGCCGTCTGATCGACCGGCCGCTGCGCCCGTCGTTCGTCGATGGTCTCCGCAACGAGATCCAGGTTGTCATCACCGTTCTGGCCATCGAGCCCGACGAACTGTACGACGTGCTCGCGATCAATGCGGCCTCCATGTCGACGCAGCTCGCCGGCCTGCCGTTCTCCGGACCGATCGGTGGCGTTCGCGTCGCCCTCATCCCGGACGAGAACGGTGGCGGCCAGTGGGTTGCCTTCCCGAAGCACTCGCAGCTTGATGACGCCGTGTTCAGCATGGTCGTCGCCGGTCGTGTTGTCACGGACGCCAACGGCGCGCAGGACGTCGCGATCATGATGATCGAGGCCGAAGCGACCGACGCAGCCTGGAACCTGATCAAGGGCGGCGCCATCGCGCCGAACGAAGCCGTCGTTGCCCAGGGCATCGAGGCTTCCAAGCCCTTCATTAAGCAGCTCGTCTTCGCGCAGCAGCAGGTAGCGGATGCCGCCGCCAAGCCGACCGCCGACTTCGCGCTCTTCCCGCCGTACCAGCCGGCCACCTACGACGCGGTCGCCGCGCTGGCCTACGACCAGCTCAAGACGGTCTACACGATCGCCGACAAGGTCGAGCGTCAGAACGCTGACGACGCGCTCAAGGCATCCGTCAAGACCGCCATCGCGGCCAAGGTTGAAGCCGGCGAGCTCGACGCGAGCGCCAACAACCAGGTCAACGCGGCGTACAAGTCGGTCACCAAGCTCGTCGTTCGCTCACGCGTGCTCAACGAGGGCATCCGTATCGACGGTCGTGGACTGGCGGACATCCGTCCGCTCGATGCCGAGGTTGCGGTCATCCCGCGCGTGCATGGTTCGGCCATCTTCCAGCGCGGTGAAACCCAGATCCTGGGCGTGACCACGCTGAACATGCTGAAGCTCGAGCAGTCGATCGACTCGCTGAACCCGGTCACCAAAAAGCGTTATATGCACAACTACAACTTCCCGCCCTACTCGACCGGTGAAACCGGCCGGGTCGGAACGCCGAAGCGTCGCGAGATCGGCCACGGTGCGCTCGCTGAGCGTGCCCTGGTCCCCGTGCTGCCCACGCGTGAGGAGTTCCCGTACGCTATCCGTCAGGTCTCCGAGGCGCTCAGCTCCAACGGTTCCACCTCGATGGGTTCCGTCTGCGCTTCGACCCTGTCGCTGCTGAACGCCGGAGTGCCGCTGCGCGCCCCGGTCGCCGGTATCGCCATGGGCCTGATCAGCGACACCGTTGATGGTCAGACCCGTTACGCGGCGCTGACCGACATCCTCGGTGCCGAAGATGCCCTCGGCGACATGGACTTCAAGGTTGCCGGTACGAGCGAGTTCATCACCGCGATCCAGCTGGACACCAAGCTCGACGGTATTCCCGCCTCGGTCCTGGCCGGCGCGCTGAACCAGGCGAAGGATGCCCGCACCACGATCCTCTCCGTGTTGAACGCGGCGATCGACGCTCCCGACGAGATGGCGCCCACCGCGCCGCGCGTCATCAGCGTGCAGATCCCGGTCGACAAGATCGGCGAGCTGATCGGCCCGAAGGGCAAGACGATCAACTCGATCCAGGACACCACCGGTGCCGACATCTCGATCGAGGAAGATGGCACCGTGTACATCGGAGCCGTCGACGGGCCGTCAGCCGAGGCCGCTCGCGCCCAGGTCAACGCCATCGCGAACCCGACCAACCCCGAGGTTGGCGAGCAGTTCCTCGGAACCGTCGTCAAGATCGCCGCGTTCGGTGCCTTCGTTTCGCTGCTCCCGGGCAAGGATGGTCTGCTGCACATCTCCGAGGTGCGTAAACTTGCTGGTGGCAAGCGCGTCGAGAATGTCGAAGACGTGCTCGGCGTCGGCCAGAAGGTTCTCGTGGAAATCACGAAGATCGATGACCGTGGCAAGCTCTCGCTCGCTCCGGTGCTCGATGAGGCTGCTGACACCGAAGGTCGCGCTGCGGCTTCCGACAGCGCAGACGCTTCAGTCGAGGTTTAGTACTGACGAACACCTTGCCCCAATAGATCTCCCGATCACCTCTCGCCAGGTCGGTCGGGTAGACGGAAGGCCCGCACTGCTTGCAGTGCGGGCCTTCTCGCGTCCGCCTTGTGGCGTGCTGCAGAAGGGGATCATTTACGCGCCTTGCCGAGTCTGATGTCGGGGTCTACGTTCGTCGCATGACAAAACAACGCTTGGTTTCACGATTCCTGCCGCGCCTCAGTGCCGTCGCTGTGCTCACAGCGGCCCTGCTGACTGGCGCGGTGAGCGCCCCGGCGCTCGCACACACCTCGCCGACCAGGCCGGCCGTGGTTGCCGGCCCAGCCGTCAAGGCCCCTGCAACCCGTTACGTCGCGCTCGGCGATTCGTTCACGTCTGGTCAGGGCGCCCCGCCGTACGTGCTCGACGGTACTCCGTGCCTGCGTTCCAAGCAGGCCAGCTACCCGATTTTTGCGAACCTGGTCAGTCCCTTCAAACGCGTGTCGAATAAAGCATGTTCCGGGGCCAGCACAGCGGATGTTCCCGCTCAGCTCGTCGGGGTCAGCAAGGAAACTGCTCTGGTCACGTTGACCGTCGGAGGCATCGACGCCGGCTCCAACATCGTTTTGGCGGCGTGTGCGCCCGACCCGGTCAGTACGATCTGCCTCGGTACCATCCAAAACAGTGTCGCCCAGCTGAACGTTCTCGCCCCCAAGCTCGTGGGCACCTACGGTCTCGTGGCGGCGACGTTGCCGCAGGCGAAGATCGTGGTGCTCAGCTATCCGCGGCAGTTCAAGCCGGGATTCTCCCCGCTGGGCGATATGCTCAACGGGGCCACCGACGCGCTAAACACCGTTATCGTCGGATCCGTCGCGGCGATGGCGACGCCGCGCGTCCGCTTTGTTGATGCATCGCAGGAATTTGCCGCACACGGCGTTGGGTCGCGGGTTCCGTACTTCGCATTTGATCCGCTGAACCCGTACGCGCCGGCCAACTTTCACCCGAACGCGCTCGGCAACAGCTTTGGTTGCACTCGCGCCCTCGTGCATGACGGGGTGCTGCGTGTCCGTTAGCGCCGATTCAGCGTTAAGCATTCAGCGACGGGTATCTAGTTGAAAGAATCATTAGGTAGCGATATACTAAACCTGTGTTGTCCTCTGGTTTGCCCGCCGCCCAATTGAAGTCCGACCTGTTCAAGGCGCTCGGGCATCCGCTGCGGGTGCAGGTTTTGGAACAGCTCGTCGCCGGCGAACGTTCGGTGGGGTCACTCGCCGAAGCCCTCGGCTGCGAGCTGTCCAACCTGTCCCAGCAGCTCGGTGTGTTACGGCGGGCCGGCGTAGTAGTGACCCGGCGCGAGGGCAACTCCATTTTCTATGCCCTGCGCGATCAGGGTGCGGTGGAGCTGCTGACCGCGGCCAAGCGCATGGTGCTGGCCAGCCTCACCGACTCGCACGCACTCCTGCGCCACCTCGAACAGGAGTAGGACGCGCCCGCCGCGGTCAGCTCACGCGACGCGGCCTACAGGTCGTTGCCGGCGTAGGAGAGGTTGAAACTCTTGTTCGCGAGTGGAAAGTCGGGAACGATTGTTTCCGACAGGGCCTGCGGCACAGCGGGCCAGTTCAGGAACGACGGGTCGACGATCTTGACCCGGGCGAGCGTGCCGTCGGCGGCGAGTTCGACCCTGTGCGTTACAGTACCCCGCCACGCCTCGACCAGAGCCAGCCCGGTGCCGGCCGAGGTCGGGTTCAGGCTGTGCGCGGTGCCCGTGCGCCCCTGCAGTCGCTTGAGCAGGTCGAGCAGGATAGCGGTCGACACCTCGACCTCCCGAGCGCGCACGGTGTAGCGAGCGAGCACGTCGCCGCCGTCCTCGGTCACGACGTGAAAGACCTCGCCGAGATTGACGAACGGATGCTCAAGGCGGGCATCGGTGTCGATGCCGGAAGCTCGGGCGACATAGCCGAGCGTGCCAAGCGTGGTCGCATGGGCGCGGGAAAGGCGGGCCGTGCCGGTGAAGCGGCCACGCACGATGGCGTGGCCGAGCGTGATCTCGGCTAGTTCGGCCATGGCTGCGGCAATATCCGCCAGATCGTCGGAGCTCGGCAGGGCGTTGACCCTGGTGCCACCGACGCTGAGGGCGCTGCGGAGCAGACGATGCCCGGTGACTGACTTGTTGATACGCATGAGTTGCTCACGCAGGCCCTGAGCCCGCGCGTCAATGATGCCAAAGCCCACATCGTTGGCGAGCGAGCCCAGGTCTGTGACGTGGTTGTACAGCCGCTCAAGCTCCAAGAGCAGGGCGCGCAATAGCCGGTCGGGTTCGGAAACCTCGATGCCAGCGGCCTGCTCGACAGCCATGACGAATGCGAGGGAATGGCCGACGGCAGTGTCCCCGCTAATTTGCTCGGCGAGCAGCACGCCCTCGGCGGCGCTCTTGCCCTCGAAGACCTTCTCGACTCCGCGGTGCAGGTACCACTGACGGGCTTCCATGCGCACGATCGTCTCGCCGACGACCGAGAAGCGAAAGTGTCCGGGCTCGATGATCCCGGCGTGAATCGGTCCGACGGCGATCTCATAGACCCCGGGACCTTCGACCGGGACAAACGGGAAGGATTCCACGTCGGGCTCGAACTCGGGTACGACCGAGTTGGCCTTGAGCATCGGATACCAGCCGCGCGGCCAGTGGCCGTGGCGCACCAGGCGGTGAGGCTGCGGGTGATCCCGTGGCTCGACACCGTACAGATCGCGAATCTCCCGCTCGAAGTTGCCGGCCGAAAATGACAGTTCGGCGAGGCTGGGAATCCAGGCGTCCGTGCGGGGCACGCTCACTGACAGGTCAGCGCGCAGTGAGGGGTCGGCTCCGACAAAGGAATATACGATGCGAAACTGGTCGTTGTCTTCGTGACACGCGATCAAGGCCAGACGGCTGCCGGCATCCAACAAGGCACCGGCTGCCGTGGCCAGCCTCGAACGGTCGAGGTGACGTAGCTCGGCACCGTCGCCGGCGGCCAGTCCGCGTTCGGTGGAGCGGCCTGAGGCTAACTCGTCGGCGGCGTGGTCTTCAGGGGTCCGCTCATCGCGCATCAGTTGGTACCTCCCAGAACGGCTGTGGCCTGCAGCAACAGAGTGCCGACCGGCTCGGCCACGAAGGCGATCGTCGTTGTGGTCGCCAGGGCCAGAATGATGGGCAAAATCGGCCCATGGGTGGAATAGTCCGGGGTGAAGGCTTGCGGGCTCGGGGGCACCGTGGCCGCGGGAGCGCCGATGGTCATCTGCACGGTCAGACGGGTGAAGGCGGCGAAGATGACGAGCAGCAGCACGAGGGCAGCGCCGACGACTCCGCCAAGTCCCACCGACCAGCCGGCCATGATGATGCCGACCTCGGAGAAGAAGATGCTGAACGGGGGAAAGCCTACGATGGCCGCCATGGCGATCAGCCACGGGATGGCGAGCCCGGGTCGTCGCACCAGCAGGGCCCGCACATCGGCGATCACCGGGGTGCCCTCGATCTTCAGGATCCGTCCGGAGAGGACGAACAGGGTCGCCTTGATCAGACCATGGCCGAGAATGTAGAGCAACACCGACGGGAGGGCAGCTGGGCCGATGGCCACACCGATTGCCATGAGGCCCATGTGTTCGATGCTGGAGTAGGCCAGCATCCGCTTGTAATCGCGTTGCCGAATGAGCAGGGATGCGGCAATGAGCAGGGAGAGCAGGCCAGCGATGCTGAGCATGGTGCGCAGAAACTCCGGGCCGATCACGAGGTTGGTGATCGACTGGATGCGCAGGATGGCGTAGAGCGCAACCGAGAGCAGCACGCCGGACATGAGGCCGGAAACCGGAGCCGGGGCCTGGCTGTGGGCATCCGGCAGCCAGCTGTGCATCGGGGCCAGGCCGGATTTGGTAGCGAATCCGAGCACGGCGAGGGCGCCGCCGGCCGTGATGAGTGCCGGGTCGAGGCCTCGCGTGGACTGGCTGAGGAGTATCCAGGAGAGCGTCGGGGTATCGGTGCCGACCGAGGCGGCGTAGATCAGCACGATCCCGAGCAGCGCGATGGCTACACCGACCGAGCCGAGAATGACGTATTTCCAGGCGGCTTCGAGCGAACGACGGGTGCGGTGGTGGCCGACCAAAAAGGCGGTGGCAATGGTCGTGGCCTCGACGGCGGCCCACATCAGGCCGATGCTGTCGGCGAGCACGGCGAGGGACATCGCGGCCAGGAACAGGGCGATGAGTGCCTCGTAGCCGGCGGCGTTCTTGGTGCGGCTGGACGCGGCACTGCTGAGGCCGCCCCAGGTGGAGATGAGCCCGACCGCTCCGACGACACTGAGCATGTAGGCCGAGAGGGCGTCGGCACGCAGTATTCCGCCGCCGCCTTCGGGGATATCGCCGTTCAGGACGGCGCTGATCAGGAACAGACCGGAGACCAGCACGGCGCTCGACGCTGCGACGCCGACGAAGCGTCGCAGCGATGAGCCGCGCAGCAGCAGGCTCAGGGCTGCGAAGACGAGCGGGCCGACCAGGGGAATCCACAGAACAAATGACATCAATCGTGCAACTCTCTGAGCTGATCGACGGCCGTGCCGCCGAACTTGGTGCGCATGCGGCCGGTGAACACGTGCAGAATCAGCACGACCAGCAAAACGTCGAGGGAGACCGCGAACTCGAGCAGAATCGGCACACCGCCGCTGGTGAGGAACGTCGTGGTGGCGATGCCGTTGTCGAGTACCAGAAAGCCGATCAGCTGCGAGCGGGCCCGGCGGCGGCTGATCAACAGCAGAAAGCCGATCAGTACCATGGCGAGCCCGATCGGAGCGGCGTGCCCCGTGCTGCTGTCGCCTAATCCGAAGACTCGGCTGACGACGACGTAGCTGAGGATACTCAAGAGTGTGACGGCGAGCAGAGCGGCCGTGGGGTTGAGTCGGGTCGATTCCTGAATCTGTTTGATCGACGCCTTGGACTGGTACGCGAGCACCCAGGGCAGGCCGATGCCCTTGACCGAGAGAATGAGCAGCGACACCAGCCCCAGTTCGGATTCGCCCTCGGCGATGCCGATCACGGCGACAAGCGCGGCCAGGGCCACGCCCTGCAGCGCGAGCAGACGGATGGACGCCAGTAGGGAGTGTCGCCAGACCATGAGCGCGCTGGTCAGCAGCAGGGCTCCGGTGCACAGGCCGATCAGTTGGGGAAAGAAAGTTTCAAACACGACGGATGCTCCTCAGGCGACCAGATAAGAGGCGGTAACGGCCAGGAAGGCGAGGGCGAAGGAGCCAGCGAGCAGCTCGGGCACCTGGAACAGTCGTACCTTGGCGAGAAAGATCTCGCCGACGCTGAGCAGCACCCCCAGCACCAGCACCTTCACGGCGATCGAGACGACGCCAATTAGGAGGCCCAGGGCACTGAAATCGGTGACGATGCCCCACGGCACGATCAGGTTGCTGACCAGGCCGAGCAGGGCGGCCAGCTTCAGCCAGGAGCCGACTTCGAGCCAGGCGAGGTCGCGTCCGCTCGCTTCGAGCGTCATCGCCTCGTGCAGCATGGTCACCTCAAGGTGGGTGCCGGGGTTATCGATGGGCAGTCGGGCGGTCTCGGCCATGATGGCGATCGATAGCGCGACGAGGGCCAGCACGCTGACCGGCGAGATGATCAGCTCGGGGGAGAGCAGCCGGGTTTCAACGATGACCGACAGGGTGCTGGTTCCGGCCGGAATTGAGAACGCGTAGACCGAGAGCAGCAGGGTCGGCTCAACCAGCGCGGCAACCGTCATGTGTCGGCTGGACCCCATGCCGCCGAAGGCGGTACCGCCGTCGAGGCCGACAAGGGCGAGGGCGACGACGCCGATCAGCATGATGGAGACAATGACGAACAAGTCGCTGGGAATCAGCGCGAACGGAATCGTACCGACGAGCGGCAGCAGCACGCAGAGCAGCAGGCTCGACACGACCAGGGCGACCGGACCGACTCGCAGCATCCAGCTGCTGTCGGTGCCGCGCACCGGGTTCTTCGCGAGCAGTTTGCGCAGGTCGCGCCAGGGCTGCCAGATTCCGGCGCCGGCGCGGCCCTCGATGGTGGCTCGCACCTGCCGGATCACACCCATCAGCAGCGGGGCGAGGAACACGAACAAGACAACCTGCACGAGGGCGATGATGATGGCGCTGACGTCCGTGGCATTCGCGTCGTAATTGTTCATAGGGAGACCACAATCAGCACGATCAGCAGCGCGACAAAGGAATAGGAGAGGTAGCGGTGGATGCTGCCGTTGGCGACGTGCCGCACGACCACGCCGTAGCGCTGGAACAGGTTGAGCACCGGACGGTACAGCCGGGTTTCGATCACATCGGAGACGCTCTGTTCCACCCGCACGCGTTCCACCAGATAGCGGGACTCGGCCACGTGGGTGACCTGCACGTCACGGGAGGGCTTGAGCACGTCGTCGAAAACGCGAACCAGCGGCTCCGCATACGACGTCGCGGTGTACTGCATGCGTGGCCGGGCTCGAGATCCGCCGCCACCCCAGGGCAGGTCGACGATACGGTGCGGATGCCGGCGGGCCGAGACGATGATCGCGACGATCACCGGGATGGCGACGAGGGCCGACAGGACGACGAGCATGATCGGGTCGAGCACAGCGCCGATGCCCGGCAGCGATACCCCGCCGAGTCCGACCGACCGCACCGCGGCCGTCGGGTCCGAACTGACCGTGGTCGCCACGAGGGTGGCGATCGGTCCCGGCAACAAGCCGAGAGCGAGCACGGCCAGGGCGCCGAGGGCGAGTGAAATGCGCATCAGTGCTGGCACTTCCCGGGCGTCCGCTGCGGCGCTGCTTCGTGGTCGGGCCAGGAAGGCGATGCCGTAGGCCTTGACGAAGGTGAGCAGCGCCAGACCGGCGGTGAGGGCGATCACGGCGACGGCGAGCGGCATAGCGACGGATGCCGCGACCGAGACGACCGCCCCATCGAGGCGACCGCCGTGAATGAGTGACTGCAGCAGCATCCACTCGGCGACGAAACCGCTCGTGATCGGGATGGCGGCCGCGCCGAGGCTGGCGATGCCGAACGCGGCGGCAGTGACGGGCATACGGGCGCCGAGGCCGCCGAGCCGGTCGAGGTTGCGTTCGCCGGTGGCGTGGATAATGGCGCCAGCACCGAGGAACAACGTGGACTTGAATGCGGCGTGGCTGACGGCGAGCAGCAGGGCGGCGACGAGCGCGGCATCCGCTGCCGCTTGCGCGTCGTAGCCGCGCAGCAGCATGCTCGCGCCGAGGCCGAGAAAGACCAGACCCATGTTCTCGGTGGTCGAGTACGCCAGCAAAACCTTGAGGTCACTCGACACGGAGGCCTGCAGAATGCCGTACAAAGCGGATGCTCCACCGACCAGCATGATCGCGATGCCCCACCAGGCCGGACCGTCGGGCAGCAGACGCACGCAGACCAGCAGGCCGCCGTAGACGCCGATCTTGACCATAGCGCCGCTCATCGCAGCCGAGACGTGGCTCGGGGCTTCGGGCAGTACCCGGGGTACCCAGACGTGCAGCGGAACGAGTTCGGCCTTGCCGCCGAAACCGAGCAGGAACAGGACAAAGGCGACGTTCGCGGCCCAGTCACCGGGTTCGATCGCCTGCAGGCTGGTGAAGCTGGTGCCGCCCGAAGCGGCGGCGAGCACGGCGAATCCGGCGAGGATGAAGAAGAAGCTCAACTGTGACATGGCTGAGTACCAGATGCCGGCCGAGGCGACCGAGGCGCGGCTGGCGTGATCGGCCAGCAGGAGCACGGTGGAGCCGAGGGTCATGACCTCCCAGGCCAGCAGGAACGACACCGAGTCGGTCGCCGCGGGAACGAGCTGCATGCCCACTAGGAACACCGGCATGGCGACCCAGGCGGTGCGGCTCGCGTCGGGTCCGCTGGTCGAGCTCATCGAGTAGAGCGAGACAAGTATGCCGACGCCCGACACGATGAGCATGAACAGACCGCCGAGACGGTCGGGGGCCAGCAGCAGTGGGTCCATCGGCAGGGCCAGGGGAATAAGCAGGCCGCCGGTCGAGCCGAGCATCGCGGCGAGGCCGGTGACGAAACCGGTCACGGCGATCAGGGTGCAGAGGATGCCGCCGGCCCGCGACCGCAGGGACGGTGCGGCCAGCAGGGCGGTCACCACGGCCAGCGCGCCGAGGCCCAGTTGCAGCAGGAGCCCGGCTCCGATACCCGTTTGCATGAGCAGGCCCGTTCCGGTCTCGGTGTGCAGCAGGAGCCCGGCTCCGCTACCCGTCATCGGCCGGTCATCCGGCGCAGGGCCTGCACGATCTCGGTTGGTTCCGGCGGACTGCCCGGTACCTCGATATCGACGTGCACGAAATCAGAAACGGGCCCCATAATGCCGTAGCCGTCGCGGAAGGCGCCACCGTGGATGGCGCAGTCGCCGACCACGATCACAAACCGGGGGGTGGGGGTGGCCTCGATGGTGCGGCGCAACGGCTCGGCCATATTGCGAGTCACGCTGCCGACGATGAGTAGCACGTCGGCATGCCGCGGCGAGGGCACCAGGCGAACGCCGTAGCGTTCCACGTCATAGACCGGGCCGAACGCGGCAGAAACTTCCAGGGCACAGTCATTGCAGCCGCCGGCGTTGATGTAGCGCACCTGTACGCTTCCGCCGAAGACTTCGGCTCCGGGAAACAGGGGCGGAGCGGTCGGTGCCGGTTCGGCGATACGTCCGCCGTGGCGAATGAGCGTGGCCAATCGAAGGAAGCTCATCGGAGCCCCTGGTCTGCATGCATGTTCACGAAGCTGGAGCCTTCTGTGGGGAGCGCGAAAGTCGAAGGTGCTGGGCAGGCGACGGATTCTGCGGTGCGTCTGGTTGGGTGCAAGACTACCAGCGCGATTAACTTCATTACTTCTTTATATAACTATATAAAGAATTTAGCAAATAGATCGAATCGTGCTTAGGCATGCCGGTCGAGCAGCGGGGTGAGGCGATACGGGATGACCTCGCCCATCGCGAGCGAGGTTTCGGTGCGCTCGACCCCATCACAGGCGAGGATCGTGCCATCGATCCGAAACAGATCAGCGGCATCCGTGCAGACCACGCGCACGAGCAGATCGGCCTGCCCGCTCATGCCGTGCGCCTGCACGATTTCGGGAATTTTGGCGAGATCGATCACGATTTGAGCGAGGCGCTTCTGCTGCACATGCACCTCGATGAACGCGGTCAGCGGGTAGCCCAGAGCGGCCGGATTGATGCGGCGGTCGAAGCCGAGAAAGGCGCCAGAATCTTCCAATCGCTTCATGCGGGCCTGCACGGTGTTGCGCGACAGCCCCAGGGTGTCGGCGAGGGCGACGAAGGTGCTGCGCGGGTCGGCCGAGAGGGCTTGCAGGAGCTGTGTGTCGGTCTTGTCAAGGCTGTACATAGTGCAAAACTTTAACACGGTCCGACGAGTCTGAATAGGGCACTCTGCTCACTTTTTTCGTCAGTGGTTGTGCTCCTTGCGGGGTCGACGTAGGCTCACGTCAACTTTAGCAATGACGCTCGGAGCGAACCATGATTGATTTCTCCCCTCAGCTGGTGCAACTTCTCTCGCTTGACGGCGAGCGGATGCCCCGGCCCGACTTCGACCCGTGGGTCGACGATCTTGACGGGCCGGCACTGCTGGCCCTGTACCGCGACATGGTCGTAGTGCGCCGGATCGACACCGAGGCGACCGCCCTGCAACGCCAGGGCGAACTCGGACTGTGGCCGCCGCTGCTCGGCCAAGAGGCTGCGCAGGTCGGGTCCGCTCGCGCCCTGCGCAGCGACGACTTCATCTTTCCGAGCTACCGGGAGAACGCCGTCGCCTACTGTCGCGGCGTCAACCTGACCGACATCGTCAAGGTCTGGCGCGGTAACGCCCAGTCCGGCTGGGACCCTTACACGGTCAATATGGCCACGCCGAACATCATCATCGGCGCGCAGACCCTGCACGCCACCGGGTGGGCGCTCGGCGCCCAGCGCGACGAAGTCGACTCGGTCGCCATCACCTACTTCGGCGACGGCGCCACCAGCCAGGGCGACGTCAACGAGGCCATGGTTTTCGCCGCAAGCTTTCAGGCCCCGGTGGTTTTCTTCTGCCAGAACAACCAGTGGGCCATCTCCGAACCGGTCGGGCTGCAAGCACACCGCAACATCGCCGATCGGGCACCGGGCTTCGGCATCCCGAGCCTGCGCATCGACGGCAACGACGTGATCGCGGTGATGGCGGCGACCAAGATCGCCCTCGACCGGGCCCGCACCGGCGGCGGCCCCACCTTCATCGAAGCGGTCACCTACCGCATGGGACCGCACACCACAGCGGATGACCCCACCCGCTACCGCGACCCGGCCGAACTCGCCGAATGGAAGACCCGCGATCCGCTGCTGCGGCTGCACCGGCTGCTGGAGCGGCTTGACGTGATCACCCCAGAGGTCGAAGCCGAGACCCAGGCCATCGCCGACCAGGTGGCTGCCGAACTACGCGCCGGCTGCATCGGCCTGGCCGACCCACAACCGCTGAGCGTGTTCGACCACGTGTACACCACCCCTAACGCGACCCTCGAGCGCCAGCGCACCGACTATGCCGGCTACCTCACGAGCTTCGGCACACCTGGAGAAGGACGATGACCATGACCACCCTGATGACCCCCGCCAGCTTGCCCGGCCTTGCTGCCCCGAAACCGGTCCCACTGACCGAGACCAAGACCCTCACCATGGGGAAGGCAATCAATGAGGGCCTGCGCCAGGCCATGCTCGACGACCCCAAGGTCGTGCTCCTCGGCGAGGACATCGGCGCCCTCGGCGGTGTCTTTCGGGTCACGAGCGATCTGCTCGCCCAGTTCGGCGCCCGCCGGGTTATTGACACACCCCTGGCCGAATCCGCGATTATCGGCACCGCGGTCGGACTGGCCTACCGCGGCTACCGTCCGGTCTGCGAGATTCAGTTTGACGGTTTCATCTTTCCCGGCTTCGACCAGATCGTCAGCCAGGTCGCCAAGTTCCACTACCGCACCCAGGGGGCCGTGCGCATGCCCATCACCATTCGGGTGCCGTTCGGCGGCGGCATCGGCGCGGCCGAACACCACTCCGAATCACCGGAGGCCTACTTCACCCACACCTCCGGCCTGCGGGTGATCGCCGTCTCCAACGCTCAGGACGCCTACAGCCTCATCCGGCAGGCCATCGCGAGCGACGACCCGGTGCTCTACTTCGAGCCCAAGCGTCGCTACCACGTCAAGGGTGAGGTCGTTCCCGAGCTCGGCGCCCCGATGGAGCAGGCCGTCATCGTCACTCCGGGAACGGATGTCACGCTCCTCACCTATGGCGCGCTGGTGTCGACCGCGAAGGATGCGGCGCTCGCTGCGGCCGACGAGGGCGTGTCGATCGAGGTCATCGACCTGCGGTCGCTGTCCCCGGTGGATTACGTGGTGGTGGAGGCATCCGTTCGCAAGACCGGGCGCTTGGTCGTGACCCACGAGGCGGCCCAGTCGGGTGGACTCGGCGGCGAGATCATCGCGACCGTCACTGAACGCTGCTTCAGCTATCTGGAATCCGCCCCGGTGCGGGTGACCGGCTTCGACGTGCCGTATCCGCCGGCCAAGCTCGAAAGTCACCACCTGCCCGGCCTGGACCGCATTCTCGACGGCGTCGACCGGGCGATGGGGCGACGATGATCAAGGTCTTCAAACTGCCCGACCTCGGTGAGGGGCTCACCGAATCAGAGATCGTCGCCTGGCTCGTGGCGCCGGGCGATGCGGTCACGCTCAACCAGCACATCGCCGACGTCGAAACGGCCAAGGCCGTGGTCGAACTGCCGAGCCCGTTCGCCGGTGTGGTGAGTGAGCTGCACTGTCCGGCCGGTGTGGTCGTGCACGTCGGCGAGCCGATCGTCAGCTTCGACGTGGGTGGCGACGCCGACACCCCCGATACCGGTGCAACGGATGCTGCGGCCCCCGCCCAAGCCGAGAAGCGCGAGGCCAACCTGGTCGGCTACGGACCTGCCGTCGAGAGCGGCGGGCACCCGCAGCGCCGGGCCCGGCCGGGTGACGGCGTGACGGTCTCAGCCGGCGGGCCCGCCGTTGCCGAGGCTGATGGTTCCGCTGGCGGTCAGGCCGCTGGCAACACGGCAGTGCCGGCTGCGTCCGTCGGCCGGGCAGCGGCAGCCCCCGGAACGTCTGCCGTCTCCGACCAGCCCGCCGCAGCATCCGTTGCAGACCGGCCGCGCTCGACCCCGCCGGTGCGCGCCCTGGCCCGCGATCTCGGTATCGACCTCACCACGGTCACCGGGACCGGGCGCGACGGCCTGATCACCAGAGATGACGTGCGCGCCCACATCACCGAGTCGGTGCCGGCGACCGGTCTGCCCGTATCGACGCCCGACGGATCCGGGTCAGGAGAGTTCGAGCGTGAGACCCGCGCGCCGATCAAGAGCCTGCGCAAGCTCACGGCCGAGGCCATGGTGCAGAGCGCATTCACGGCACCGCACGTGACCGAATTCCTCACCATCGACGTCACGCCGACCGTGGAACTGCTCGATTCCCTGCGCGCTGACCGGGCCTTTGCCGATGCCGGCATTGGAATCCTGACCGTGGTGGCCAAAGCACTCTGCCTCGCCGTTGGCCGCACGCCCGCGGTGAACACCCGGTGGGATGAATCGGCCGGCGAAATCGTTCAGTTCCACTACGTGAACCTCGGCATCGCCGCGGCCACCCCGCGTGGACTGATGGTGCCGAACATCGTCGACGCCGACCGGCTCGACCTGCGCGGCCTCGCCGCGGCGCTCGCCGAACTGACGACGGCGGCCCGGGCTGGCACGACAGCCCCGGCGGCACTGTCCGGCGGCACGATCACGATCACGAACATTGGGGTGTTCGGCATCGATGCCGGAACGCCCATTTTGAACCCGGGGGAGGCGGCGATCCTCGCGATGGGCGCCATTCGCTCGCGGCCCTGGGAGTATCGCGGTCAGATTGCGTTGCGCAAGGTGCTCACGCTCAGCCTGTCATTCGATCACCGTCTGGTCGATGGCGAGCAGGGCTCCCGCTTTCTCGCCGACATCGGCACCATCCTCGCCGACCCCGCTCGGGTTCTGACCATGGTCTAGCCCTCTCACAGCACGGCGGAGGTGCGGTGGCGCTGACAGGCGCCCTGGTCCGTTGATCCAGTTCTTGCACCAGCAGCGTCAACCGCTCTAATTCGCATGGACTTCACGTGCGCCAGGGCGGTTCGGGGCTGGGAGTGTTGGCCCGGTGGCTTTGTCCCGGGCGCCACGTCTGAGACGGGTCCCAGACCAGGGGGCCGCGTACTTGAGGCCGACCGTCTTTCATGCGAATTTTCCATCCACTGGTCTCAATCGTGTGGTGATGGAACCAACATAGGAGACACCCGTTGTCGACGTTGGTCGGTCCGCCCTTTCCGGCCGGGAGTACGTGGTGGACTTCGGTCCAGCGGGCGGGGATGGTGCAGCCGGGGATGATGCAGCCTCCGTCGCGGGCGGCGATGGCGGCGCGCTGTTTGGGGGTGAAGCAGCGGACTTTGTCGCCGAGGTAGAGGACGTCGCCGTTGTCGCCGAAGATGATTTTTTGGGCGCCGCGGGAGCAGATCGTCTCTTTCACCCGGCGCATGCTGACGGGGGCTTCGACGCCGTCGATCCAGCCGACGCCGCGGCCTGCGTTGAGGTCGGTGGCGTTGACGTGGATCATGACGATGGGGGCGGCGCCGCCCATGGTCGGGGTCTTGGGGTCGCGCGCGGCCGCCTGGAAGACGTCGCGGAAAATGTCGGCACGTTTCTCACCCGCAGTGCGGCGGTCCCCGTCGAACCGGGTGTCCCCGCTGTACTGTTCAGAGCTGTACTGTTCAAAGCTGTATCGTTCGGCGCTGTATTGGTCGGCGCTGAAGCGTTCGGTGTTTCCGTCTGCCTCATCAATACCATCTAGTGTGGCGCCGTCGGTGCTGCCGTCGGTGCTGCCGTCGGTGCTGCCGTCGAGGGACTCGGTGGGCAGGAACATGGGGGTGCGTGACCTGGCCGACAGGCAGGTGTCGAAGAGGGTGTCCATGATGCCGCGCAGTTCGGGGGTGACGTCGGCCCGCAGCGGGTAGAGACCGTTGCGCAGCAGCCCGAACGTCAGGGTGCTCTTCGCCTCGGTCACGTCGTCGTTCGGGGCGGTGCCGTCGGGGTCGAGGCGGGCCTGCCATTCCATTGCCTGCGCGCGCAGCACGTCGGGGGCGAAGCGGATGCCCGCGCCGGGCAGTCCGGCCGTCTCCGGGGTGATGGCACCAGTGGCGGTGGCGACGAGGGCGCGTTCAACTCGGTCGAGGTCGTCGGGCATGACTTTCCCCTCGAGGGCGGTGAGGGTGCTGACGATGATCTCGGCTGATTCCACGCTGAGTTCGCCGCTGCCCAGGCCGTCGGCGATGACTGGGTACCGGGCGGGGATGGGCAGGCCGAGTGGGGTGAGTTCCACCGCGGTCTCACCGAGCTTGAGGCGCCGTTTGACCTCGCGGCCGGAGATGCCGGCGAGCTGGGTGATGAACTTGACCCGGTTGCGGCATCCGTTCTGGTAGGCCAGCGATCCGTTGCCGAGGTCGGTTTCGGCGCTCACGCCGATGTCGGTGGTAGCGCGTAGCCTGGCCCCATCGACCTTGCGGCCCAGCCCTCCCAATGCCGCGAGAACGGCAACGGCTTCGGCAACCTCGAGCTGACCAAACCGTACCGCGTCGACCACAGAAGCGAGCAACGCGCCGACCTGGGCAATGACCGAAACGCGGGACCCCTCTGGTACGGAGCCGGCTGCGGCGGGCGGGGCAGTGAGGGTCATGGCGTCGATGCCTCCTTCACCCACAATTATAGCCGAAATCAACCCCAAACGCGAGCAAATCTCAGTAATCTGGTGACGTGAAATCAGAAATTAATTCGCATTCGAGAGCGGTTGAACTGTTACTTCGGCCTTCCTGGAGCAACCGTTGCCCCGTTCTCGCGAGCTCAGGCAGACACACAACGCCGTAGTAACCGCGCAGGGCCGTGACGGCCTACTGCCGACCATCCGTCATGGCTTCGATTGCCGGGTCAGTAAGGGGTAGGCGGATCACCATCAAAGCTTGCGCAATCGGGTTTCAGTGGACGCGGGCAGTTGACCCGGGTGCGGTGGCGGAGGACAGTTGAGGCATGAACGCTCATGGTGCACTCCTCGCCCCCTTCACGACGAAGAAGCAGTTGACGGGCACCGCTTTTGTGCACCTCGACGGATTCCTGCACGCCGCTTTCCGCACCAAGGACTTCGCCTCCGCCCTGGAACTGGTCAACCGGGTCGGCGACGTGGCCGAGTCGATGAACCACCACCCCGACGTGCGCCTCGGCTACGGCAGCGTCTCACTCACCCTGACCTCGCACGATGCCGGGGGAGTCACCGCGCGTGACCTAGAGCTCGCCGTGCGAGTTCAGCAGATCGCCGATACCCTCGGTGCCACTGCCCACGACCAACAGCCGACCCGCTACGACATCGCGATCGACTGTACCGACGCGGATGCCGTGCGCCCATTCTGGCGGGTCGGCCTCGGCTATACCGAAGTCGCCGGCGACGACGGCATCGAACTCGTCGACCCACGCGGCCTCGCCCCGAAGGTCTGGTTTCAGCACATGGAAATCGCCCGCATCGCCCGCAACCGCATCCACCTCGACGTCTACGTTCCGAGCGACGATGCCGAAGACCGGGTCGCGGCCGTACTAGAAGTCGGCGGCGTGCTGCTCACCGACGAACACGCGCCCGACTGGTGGGTACTCGCCGATGTCGAAGGCAACGAGCTCTGCGTCTGCACCGCCGCCTTCTGACGCCGCTTTCCGGCTGGTCTTGCGGTAAGGACTGCGTTCTGGTTCCGTAGGGCGCGACCGCCACGGGTCGCGATTCCGACCGCAGCCCGATCCGTACGTCATTAACGAGGAATACTGCGCTCGGGATCGCTAGGCGCTCGGCAGGCCCAGAGCCGCGAGCGCCATCTCCTCGAGCAGGGCGCGCACGGCGGGCTGCGCCGAGGTGCGGGCGCTGTGTGGTGTTGAGTTCAGGAGCCCGAAGGTCGCATGGGCCCGAATGCGGAGCAGGGCTTCGTTACCCGAGGGGTGCACGCGCTTCAGCACCTCCACCCAGAGTTCCACATACTCGCGCTGCAGCAGCCGCACCCGGTGGCGGTCGGCCTCGGCGAGGCTGTCCAGGTCGCGGTCCTGCACTCGGATCACATCGGGGTTGGACAGGGCGAAGTGCACGTGAAAGCGCACCAGCTCGCGCAGGGCGGCCGCGGCATCCGTTGTTTCGGAAACGACCGCATGGCCGCCGGCCACGAGATCCTGGCTCACGTCGATGAGCAGCGCAGCGAGCACGGCCTGCTTGCCGCTGAAATGTCGGTAGACGGCGGGCCCGCTCACTCCGGCGGCAGCGCCGAGGTCTTCGATCGAGACCCCGTTGAATCCGGACTGGGAGAAGAGCGTGGCCGCGGCGCTGAGCAGGGCCGAACGACGGTCGGCTTTGGCCTGGCTGCGCGGCGTCGTTTCTATCGGGGCGCTCATGCGAACCTTTCAACTAGACATTTCAGTTAATCACGACTAACCTGAATTTCAGTTAGTAATCACTAACTGTAGTTGATGCCGGGTGCTCCGGCCTCACCAATGGGAAGATGTCGATGGAGACACTCGCGAGTCAGCTCGACTCCTCTGCTCAAGCCTTTGTCACCAATGACGCCGCCCAGCGGCAGCTCGTGACCGACCTGAAACAGCGCCTCGCCACTGCCGCGCTCGGCGGGCCGGAGAAGTCCCGGCAGCGTCACCTCGCCCGCGGCAAGCTGTTGCCGCGCGAGCGCATCGACCAACTGCTCGATACCGGCAGCCCGTTTCTCGAAATCGCGCCGCTCGCCGCGACCGGCCTGTACAACGACGACAGCCCCGGCGCTGGCGTCATCGCCGGCATCGGGCTCGTGCACGGCCGCTACGTGCTCGTGATCTCCAACGACGCCACGGTCAAGGGCGGCACCTACTACCCGATGACGGTGAAGAAGCACCTGCGAGCCCAGGAAATCGCCCTCGAGAACCGACTGCCCTGCATCTACCTCGTCGACTCCGGCGGCGCCTTTCTGCCGATGCAAGACGAGGTCTTCCCCGACCGCGACCACTTCGGCCGCATCTTCTACAACCAGGCACGGATGTCCGCGGCCAAGATCCCGCAGATTGCCGCGGTCATGGGATCCTGCACCGCCGGAGGCGCCTACGTTCCGGCGATGAGCGACGAGACCGTGATCGTGCGCAATCAAGGGACCATCTTCCTGGGCGGCCCGCCGCTCGTGAAGGCCGCGATCGGCGAGATCGTCACAGCGGAGGAGCTCGGCGGTGGCGACCTACATGCCCGCGTCTCCGGCGTCACCGACCACCTCGCCGAAAACGACGAGCACGCCCTGCAGATCGTGCGCGACATCGTTTCCACCCTGCCTCGCGTTCATGCCCCGGCGTGGCAGGTACTGCCCACCATCGACCCGGTCGCCGACGAGAGCGAACTCTACGGAGCCGTCCCGGTCGACGTGCAGGGCCAGTATGACGTGCACGAAGTCATCGCGCGCCTCGTCGACGGCAGCGAATTCCACGAATTCAAACGCGAGTACGCCACCACGCTGGTGACCGGGTTTGCGCACATCCACGGCCACCCGGTGGGCATCGTCGCCAACAACGGCATCCTGTTCGCTGACTCCGCGCTCAAGGGTGCCCACTTCATCGAGCTGTGCGACCAGCGCGGCATACCGCTGCTGTTTCTGCAGAACATCTCCGGGTTCATGGTCGGTAAGGACGCCGAGGCCGGCGGTATCGCCAAGCACGGCGCCAAAATGGTCACCGCCGTCGCCACCACCCGGGTGCCCAAGCTCACCGTCGTCATCGGTGGCTCCTTCGGCGCCGGCAACTATTCCATGTGCGGCCGGGCCTACTCGCCGCGCTTTCTCTGGATGTGGCCGGGCAGCCGCATCTCCGTGATGGGTGGTCCGCAGGCCTCCGCCGTGCTCGCGACCGTGAAGCGGGAGCAGATCGAGGGCGGCGGTGATGAGTGGTCGGCCGAGGCCGAGTCCGCGTTCAAGGACCCGATCCTGGCGAAGTACGAGACCCAGGGTAGCCCGTACTATTCCACCGCCCGGCTCTGGGACGACGGCGTCATCGACCCCGCCGACACCCGCATGGTGCTCGGGCTTGCCCTGGCCGTCTGCGCGACCGCGCCGCTCGGCGAGTCCGCCTTCGGCCTCTTCCGAATGTGAGTGAGCCCATGACCTTTGACACCGTGCTGGTCGCCAATCGCGGGGAGATCGCGTGCCGCATCATCCGCACGCTGCGGGAGCGGGGCATCCGCTCAATCGCCGTCTTTAGCGACGCCGACCGCACCGCGCGACACGTATTCCAAGCGGATGCCGCGGTGCGCCTCGGCGGCGCCGCCCCGGCCGACAGCTACCTCAACTTCGAGGCCGTTCTGGCCGCTGCGGCGCGAACCGGAGCGCAGGCCATCCACCCCGGCTACGGATTTCTCAGCGAGAATCAGGCCTTCGCCCAGGCCTGCGCCGACGCCGGCATCGCCTTCATCGGTCCGAGCGTGCACGCGCTGAACGTGATGGGCGACAAGATCCGCTCGAAGAACCACGTGGCCGGCTACGGGGTGCCGATTATCCCCGGGGTCGCTCAGCCGGGCCTCAGCAACGAGCAGTTGATCCAAGCGGCCGTCGATGTGGGTTATCCGATGCTCATCAAGCCCTCCGCCGGCGGCGGAGGCAAGGGAATGCACGTGGTGGAACGCGCTGAAGACCTGCCCGCCATCCTCGAGACGGCCCGCCGCGTGGCGCTGAGCGCCTTCGGCGACGACACCCTGCTGCTCGAACGGCTCGTGTCGACTCCGCGGCACATCGAGGTGCAGGTGCTCGCCGACAACCACGGCGCCGTCATCCACCTCGGCGAGCGTGAGTGCTCGCTGCAGCGGAGGCATCAAAAGGTCATCGAGGAGGCGCCGTCGCCCCTGCTCGACGCGGCCACCCGGGCGCGCATCGGGGAGGCAGCCTGCGCCGCCGCCCGCAGCGTGGGCTACAGCGGCGCCGGAACCGTGGAATTTCTGGTCTCCGCGACCGCGCCCGACGAATTCTTCTTCATGGAGATGAACACCCGCCTACAGGTGGAACACCCGGTCACCGAGCTGGTCACCGGCCTTGATCTGGTCGACTGGCAGCTGCGCATTGCCGAGGGGGAGCCGCTCACGGTCACCCAGAGCGACATATGCCTCACGGGGCATGCAATCGAGGCCCGGGTCTACGCCGAGAATCCCGGGCGCGGCTTTCTGCCGACCATCGGCACGGTGCTGCAGCTGCACGAGGCGACCGGCGAGGGAGTTCGGGTCGACAGTTCGTTGATGCCGGGCCTGACCATCGCCTCGCACTACGACCCGATGCTCGCCAAGGTGATCGCCTGGGCTCCCACCCGGCTGGAGGCGTTGAACCGACTCGACCGGGCGCTCGCCGACACCGTGGTGCTCGGCGTGCAGACCAACACCGAGTACCTGCGGCTGCTCCTAGCGGATGCCGACGTGCGCGCCGGCCGCCTCGACACCGGTCTGATCGAACGCAAGCTTCCGGGCCTCAAGTTTCAGGGAGCCGACGAGCACGTACTCGCCGCCGTGGCATTGTTCCTGCACGGGCGCGCCTTCGCCGGGTCGGAATTGGCCGCGTCTAGTCTGGCCGACGTGAACGGCGTGTGGACGCGGCCGAGCGGGTGGCGGGCGGGTTCGCCACGACCGGTGCGCTACTCGCTGGGAATGCGCGCGACCGAATCCATTGACGTGCGGGTAGTGGGGGAGCCGGGGATGGCATCCGTTTCTATCGGTGACGGCCCGGCCGTCGAAGCCGGACTCCTGCGCGTCGGAGACGGCGCGTGCAGCGTCGACTACGGCGGCGAGACCCGGGTGTATGCCATCGAACAGTCCGGGGCCAGCGTGTACATCGGCGCCGACGGCTTCTCGCTCGAACTACGCCACCGCTCCCGGGCCGAGCAGCTCGCGGAACACCTCCTCAGCCGTGACCGGGTGCCTGGTGCGGTCAGTCCAGACGTGCGCTCGCCGATGCCCGGCACCGTCATCGCGGTGCACGCCGCCACCGGTGACGTGGTCACAGCAGGGCAGACCATCCTCGTAGTCGAGGCCATGAAGATGGAACACAAACTCGTGGCCGCCACGGCGGGCCGCGTCACCGTGAACCTCAAGACCGGCGACCTCGTGGTCCTCGACCAGATCGTCGCCACCGTCACACCAGAAACCAGCACTACCCCCGGAACCAGCGCAGACAAGGAAGACTCAGAATGAGCTACGAACTCACCACCGAATACCAGGCGCTCAGCGACACCGTTCGCGATTTCGCCGACACCGTCGTCGCGCCCGCCGCCTACGAGTACGACACCAAGCGCAGCCTGCCCTATGGCATCATCGCCCAGATGGGGGAGCTGGGGCTCTTCGGTCTGCCGTTCCCGACGGAGTACGGCGGCCAGGGCAGCGATTACTTCGCGCTCTGCCTCGCGGTCGAGCAGCTTGCGCGCGCCGACCAGAGTATCGCTGTCACCCTCGAAGCCGGGGTCGGCCTCGGCATCATGCCGGTGTACCGCAGCGGCACCGAGGCACAGAAAGAGGAGTGGGTTCCGCGCCTCGCGAGTGGCTCGGCGCTCGCCGCGTTCGGCCTCACCGAAGCGGATGCCGGATCGGACGCCGCGGGCACCAAGACCACCGCCGCATTGGACGGCGGCGAATGGGTCATCAACGGCACGAAGCAGTTCATCACCAACTCCGGCTCGGACATCACCCGGCTCGTCACGGTGACCGCCGTCACGGGGGAGTCCACCCGCGCGGACGGTTCGATCAAGAAGGAACTCACCGCCATCCTGGTGCCGACGCCGACCCCCGGTTTCACGGCACTGCCGCCGTACGACAAGGTGGGCTGGCACACGTCGGACACGCATCCGCTCGTGTTCGACAATGTGCGGGTGCCGGAAGCCAACCTGCTCGGGGAGCGCGGCCGTGGTTTCGCGAACTTCGTGCAGACCCTCGACGAGGGTCGCGTCGCTTTCGCCGCGCTGTGCACCGGCGCCGCCCAGGGCTGCCTGGAAGAATCCATCCGCTACGCCAACAGCCGCAACGTGTTCGGCCGCTCGATCGGATCCAACCAGCACATCGCCTTCAAGATCGCTCGGATGCAGGCGCGCGTGCACACCGCGCGTCTCGCCTACTACGACGCGGCGCTGAAAATGATCAACGGCAAGCCGTTCAAGATGGAGGCTTCGATCGCCAAGATGGTCGGCAGCGAAGCGGCCATGGACAACGCCCGCGATGCCACCCAGATCTTCGGCGGATACGGATTCATGAACGAAAACCCGGTCGCCCGGCACTATCGTGATTCCAAGGTGCTCGAGCTCGGCGAGGGCACAACCGAGGTGCAGCTCATGGTCATTTCGCGGGCCCTGGGTTTCGCCGGCTGACCTGACGAAATTGGAGAAGCGGATGCCCGATTCCAGTACGAAGGAGCTGCAGCCGGAGGAGCGCCACCCAGTTCAGCAGCGCGGCCTGTACTTCGAGGAGTTCGACCTGAAGGCGCTCTACCAGCATCGCCCCGGCCGCACCGTGACCGAGGCCGACAACGTGCTGTTCACGACGATGACCATGAATACCCAATCCCTGCACCTCGACGCGGCCTGGTCGGCAACGCAGCCGTTCGGTGAACGCCTGGTCAATTCCATGTTCACCCTCTCGACCATGGTGGGCAGTTCGGTCGCCCAGTTGACCCAGGGCACGATCGTGGCGAACCTGGGTTTTTCGGCCGTGACGTTTCCGCATCCGCTGCACCACGGCGACACCCTTTATTCGGAGACCATCGTGACCGACAAACGGCTGTCGAAGAGCCGGCCGGGGCAGGGCATCATCACGCTCGAACACAGGGGACGCAACCAGCACGGCGTCATCGTCGGCACGGCCGTGCGCACCGTGCTGGTCTGGTGTCGGGGGGCAGCAGAATGAGCGGCCCGTTCGACGGGGGCCCACTCGATCCCGACCCGTTTGAGGAGTATCCGGCCGGCCCCGACCCCTTCGACGACAGCCCGAGCGGGTTGAGCCCCTTTACTCCGGCCCCGTTCACCCTCGGACCGGCGCTGCTGTTCTGCCCGGCCGACCGTCCCGAACGCTACGCGAAGGCCGTTGAGCGCGCCGACGCGGTCATTCTCGACCTCGAAGACGCCGTCGCGCCCGCAGCCCGGGCCGACGCGCGTCGGGCGCTGATTGAGCATCCACTCGACCCGATGCGCACGATCGTGCGCATCAATCCGGCCGACACTGCCGACTTCGCGCTCGACCTGGCCGCGCTGGAGCGCACGGAGTACCGCGATGTGATGCTCGCCAAGACGGTCAGTTTCGGCCAGGTCGAGATGCTCGATGACTTCCGAGTGATCGCGCTCTGCGAGACCGCCGCCGGTGTCATCTCCGCGCCCGAGATTGCCGCGGCACGAAACGTCGTCGCGCTCATGTGGGGTGCCGAAGACCTGGTCGCGTCACTCGGTGGCAGCTCCAGCCGGTTCCCCGACGGCCGCTACCGCGACGTCGCTCGCCAGGCCCGCTCCCAGGTGTTGTTGGCCGCCCGAGCACACGACAAGGCCGCGATCGACACCGTGCACCTCGACATCACCGACACGGCCGGGCTCAGCGACGAGGCTGCGGATGCCGTCGCGAGCGGCTTCACCGCCACCGCGTGCATCCACCCCAGCCAGGTGGAGGTCATTCGGTCGGCGTACCAGCCGACCACCGCCGAGGTCGACTACGCCCTCGGGCTGCTCGAGGCCGCCGCCAGTGCGCGCGGCGTCTTCCAGCACGAGGGCCGCATGATCGACGGCCCCGTGCTGCGTCACGCCGAGGCCGTGCTGCGCCGCGCAGCCGGCTGAAATTCTCCGGGCCCACCTGAGAGTCCTGGGCCCATGATCCAGCATGGGCCCACTTTCCGGGCCCGGGCACGGGAGGTAGAGACGCGAGGGGCTAGGCGGCTTTGGTGGCCAGAACCTTTTCGATCGCGTCGACGATCTCGGTCGACTCCGGTTCCACCGAGGAGGCGAAGCGGTCCACGATCTCACCGGTCGGTGTCACCAGAAACTTCTCGAAGTTCCACTTGATCAGACCGGGGAACAGGCCCTGCTTGAACTTCGTCAGCTCCGCGTAGAGCGGATGCTGGTGCTTTCCGCGCACATCGACCTTGGCTGTCATCGGGAAGGTCACGCCGTAGGTCATGCCGCAGAATTGGGCGATGTCCTCCTCGGTGCCGGGCTCCTGGCCCATGAACTGGTTGCTCGGCAGCCCAAGCACGACCAGCCCGTCGTCGGCGTAACGCTCGTAGAGTGCCTCCAGTCCAGCGTACTGCGGCGTGAAGCCGCACTTCGAGGCCACGTTGACGACGAGAACCGTCTTGCCCTGGTAGGCGCCGAAGGTGGTTTCTGTTCCGTCGATGAGGGTGAGGGGGATGTCATACAGCGCAGAAGAAGTCATTACAGAATTTTATCGACTTTAGTCTCCATGCTGGCTGCACGGTACCTGTGTAGCTGTAGGCCATCCTGTAACTGCATGGCGCCTGTGTAGATCGTGCATTTCCCCCAAATGGGTGGCACGCTGCGGTATTCTTAGTGCAGCTCAGAAATCATGGCGGTCCATTAGAGGATCCGGGTTTCTGCAGCCCGCGCGGCGCAGCGCATTTTCCCCGCCGACCGGGCCATCACCCCAGTTTCACTCGAACCAGCTCCTCGCAGACACGCCTGTGCGTTTTGCGAGGACTCTCGAACGTGACTGGGTGCTCTGTCTGACTGTCGGCATCCGCTTTCACTCAATTGCACCAGGAGCACCGTGAATTCCTACGTATCGAAGCCCACGACACTCACGACCACCGCCAACGAGTACGTCACCCACGACGTTCGCCGAGCGATCACCGCCACCGGCTACGTCAGCGGCACCGCGCGGCACCTCGAGGCCGGCGGATACGTGTCGGCGCAGGCCGCGCCGTGTAGTCGTTAACCAGACCGACCGCCAAGGTCGATGACACGAATCAGGGGACTCCGCCGAGCGCGGGGCCCCTTTTTCGTGCCCAAAACTCCGATCGTGGATGCGTCGGTAGACTAGGGAGGTATCTGGCCGGTATTTTGCTTGCCCGCCAGACACGACACGAGGTACGCGTATGCGCGCTGAGGCCCCCTGAGTATTGCTCGTCGGTCTTTCGCATGCCCGATCTCGGTCCCCACACACCTGGACATGCAGTATCGCAGACAACGAAATGAGATTCATGAATAACCACTACCTCGACCTGAGCACTCCGCCGGCATTGCCGGCCCGCGGCATGCGCATCATCCCGCTCGGAGGCCTCGGCGAGATCGGCCGCAACATGACCGTCTTCGAGCACAAGGGAAAGCTGCTCATCATCGACTGCGGCGTTCTCTTCCCCGAGGACAACCAGCCCGGCATCAACGTGATCCTGCCTGACTTCACGGCCATCCGCGACCGCCTGCAGGACATCGAAGCCATTGTGCTCACCCACGGTCACGAAGACCACATCGGCGCCGTACCCTACCTGCTCAAGGAACGCGGCGACATTCCCGTCGTCGGCTCCAAGCTCACCCTGGCCTTCCTCGCCGCCAAGCTGCAGGAGCACCGCCTCAGCCAGAACTTCATCGAGGTGAAAGAGGGCGAGCGCCGCACGATCGGCCAGTTCGACCTCGAATTCATCGCCGTGAACCACTCCATCCCCGACGGCCTGGCCATCGCCATCCGCACCGAGGCCGGCCTCGTGCTCGCCACCGGTGACTTCAAGATGGACCAGTTCCCGCTCGACAAGCGCCTCACCGACCTGGGCGCCTTCGCGCGTCTGGCCGAAGAGGGCGTGGATCTGTTCATGACCGACTCGACCAACGCCGAGGTTCCCGGCTTCACCACTGCCGAGAAGGATATCGGACCGGCAATCGACACCGTGTTCCGCACCTCCCCGCGCCGCATCATCGTGTCGAGCTTCGCCAGCCACGTGCACCGCATCCAACAGGTCATCGACGCTGCCGTCAAACACAACCGCAAGGTCGCGTTCGTCGGCCGCTCCATGGTGCGCAACATGGGGATTGCGAGCGAGCTCGGCTACCTCAACGTTCCCAAGGGCCTGATCGTCGATATGAAGGCGCTCGAGCGTATGAAGGACGACAAGGTCGTTCTCATCTGCACCGGTTCGCAGGGGGAGCCGATGGCAGCCCTCTCGCGCATGGCAAACCGCGAACACGTCATCAAGATCGGCGAGGGCGACACCGTGCTACTCGCGAGCTCGCTGATCCCCGGCAACGAGAACTCCATCTACCGCGTCATCAACGGCCTGATTCGTTGGGGTGCCAACGTTGTGCACAAGGGCAACGCCAAGGTGCACGTCTCCGGCCACGCGAGCGCCGGCGAGCTCGTCTACTGCTACAACATCGTCAAGCCGGTCAACGTCATGCCGATCCACGGTGAATGGCGTCACCTCACGGCCAACGCCGACCTCGCCATCCAGACCGGCGTCCCCTCGGAGAACGTCATCGTCGTCGAAGACGGCGTCGTTGTCGACCTCATCGACGGCCACGCCAAGGTCACCGGCCGCGTTGTCGCCGACTACGTCTTCGTTGACGGCATGACCGTCGGCGGGGCAGCATCCGCTGCGATGGAAGATCGTCGTAAGCTCGCCGAGGACGGCACCATCACCATTCTCGGAATCCTCAACGCCAAGACCGGCACTCTCTCCGAGCCCGTCGAGTTCCTGGCGCGCGGATTCGTGCACGACGACGAGTGGGTCAAGGGCGCCACCAAGGTCATCGATGAGGCCATGAAGGCCGCGAACCGCATCAAGATCGTGGACGGCGCCGAGCTCGAGGATCTATTCACGCAGTCCGTGAGCCGTTGGATGAACCGCAAGTACCGTCGCAGCCCCGTCATCACCTCCGTGGTCGTCGATGCGTAACCGCTGCATCACCTAGCTGCTACAGCACGAGAAAGGCCGCATCCTCCACGAGGATGCGGCCTTTCTGGTTAGTGAAACACGCTACATAAAGTCGTCGGCCGTCGCGTTCGCAATGTCGATCAGCACGAGCTTCGGGTTCTCCTTGGCAATGGCCTGCAACCGCCACGGCGTGCTGAACAGGGCGAGCAGCGTGCCGTCGGAGCGGGTGAACACCTCCACCTGGCGGGTTCCGGCGAGCACGAGCGCGCTCTCCTTGTCGGTCTTGCGGGCCACCTGGTATGGCAGCGCTTCCATGCGGATATCGGCGTGAAAGTCGTGCACCATGCGGTCTTCGACGACCTCGAACTGCATCGGTCCGACGGCACCGAGCACCGGGGCCTGCTCGCCGCGCACCTCTGAGCGCATCACCTGGATGACGCCCTCATGGTCGAGCTGGTCGATGCCGCGGCGAAACTGCTTGTGCTTGCTGCTGTCTACCGGGCGAATGGCGCGAAAGTGTTCGGGCGAGAACAGTGGTAGCGGCGGAAACTCCACCCGCTCGTCTTCGAAGATCGAGTCGCCCACCCGCAGCGCCGACGCGTTCACGAGTCCGACGATGTCGCCGGGCCAGGCCCGGTCGGTGACGGTACGTTCCTTGCCGAACAATTGCTGGGCATACTTCGTGGCAAAGGGCCGGCCGGTCGCGGCGTGGGTGACGATCATGCCGCGGCGAAATTCGCCGGAGCAGACGCGCACGAAGGCCACGTGGTCGCGGTGCGCCGAGTTCATGCCGGACTGCACCTTGAACACAAACCCCGAGAACGGCGAGGTGACCTTGCGCGGGTTGCCATCGATATCGATGCGGGCTTCGGCCGGCGGCGCGAACTCGACCAGGGTGTCGAGCAGCTGCTGCACCCCGAAGTTCGCCACGGCCGCGCAGAATAGCACCGGGGTGGTCTGGCCGTCGAGAAACAGCTCGGAGTCGTGATTCTGCGACTCAGCGTCGAGCAGCTCAGATTCTTCGACAGCGGATGCCCAGGCCGGGCCCTCTTCTTTGGCCGCGTCACCCGCATCCAGCCGCACCGATTCGGCCACGGTCGCGCCACCAGCCGTGCGGGTGTAACGCAGAAAATCACCGGAACGGCGATCGAGCACACCGCGCAGGTCGCCGGCCTCGCCGACCGGCCAGTTCAACGGCGTCGGCAGCAGACCGGTACGGGTCTGGATCTCATCCATCAGGGCCAGGGGGGTGTCGCCCGGCCGGTCCCACTTATTGATGACGGTGATGACGGGAAGCCCGCGCTGCTTGCAGACCGCGAACAGCTTCATGGTCTGCGGCTCGAGACCCTTGGCGGCGTCGACGAGCATCACCGCGGCATCCACTGCCGAGAGCACCCGAAAGGTGTCCTCGGAAAAGTCGGCGTGGCCGGGGGTATCGACGAGGTTGATCACGGCGTCGTGGTACTCGAACTGAATCGCGGCGCTCGTGACCGAGATGCCGCGAGCCTTTTCCATCTCCATCCAGTCGGAGACGGTACCGCTGCGGCCGGCCTTGCCGTGCGTGGCTCCGGCGGAAGTGATGGCGCGGGCGTGCAGCAGCAGTGCTTCGGTCAGCGTGGACTTTCCGGCGTCCGGGTGAGAGATCACGGCGAAGGTGCGGCGCCTGCGAGCCTCACGGGGAACCTGAGGGTTGGGCACGGAGGCGTCGGTGGTCATGGCTGCTTTCCTGCGGCTGATTCGGGCAGGATACCTCGCCAGAAGATCGAATAGTCGATTCGATAACCGGCGGCCCAGGGCGGATGTGCGCCTGCACATTCAGCCCAATTTTCGCGCAACGGCCAGTCTAACAAATCATGCGGGTACCGACTGTCGACCAACGCAGTCTGGCCCCGCCTTGAGGGTCAGCAGCACCAATTCGCCCCGTTCCGACGCACGTTTTGGTAACGGTTTAGCGTGCCGCCGGGAAATGTCGGTGGCCTCGCCTAAAGTCGGGCCAATAGCAAGCTTCACGCATCAAAAATCCGGCAGAAACGACTGGCCCGGCGAACACCCCGCGGGAGGAGAATCACGATGACCAGACAAACGCTCTCATCCTCCCTCGACGCGATGTCGATCGACCGTTCCGGGCTGGCCGAGTTGACCGTTGGTGCGCCTGTGGTCCGGCGCCAGATTCCGGGGACTGAGTTGTTCGTGCATCCGTTAGCTCTGGGCTGCAACGCCTTCGGCTGGACGGCTAACGGTGAAACCTCAACCGCGATTCTCGACGTTCACCGCGATCTGGGCGGAAATTTTCTGGACACGGCCGACAGCTTCGCCGCCGGTCGCAGCGAGGTGATCATCGGTGGGTGGCTGCGCTCGCGTCGAGCGCGCGCCGAGACCATCGTGGCCACCAAGATCGGACACAACCTCGATAACCCCGGGTTGAGCCAGCGCAGCATCGTCGGCGCCGTCGAGGCCAGCCTGGCTCGGCTCGGCACCGACTATCTCGACCTGCTCTACTTTCACTTCGACGACAAGTCCGTCGCCCTCGAAGAGAGCCTGGTTGCCGTGGACACGCTCGTGCGCGCAGGCAAGGTTCGCCATCTTGCGGCCTCCAACTTCTCGGCTGAGCGCCTGATGCAGGCCCGGGTTCTCTCGGCATTAGGCCTGCCCAAGTTCGTCGCCGTCGAAACGCCGTACAACCTCGTGCACCGTACCGAACTGGAACCGAGTATCGCGGTTGCGGCCGGTGCACAGAATCTCGGTCTCATGCCGGGCTTCGCTCTGGCGCACGGTTTTCTGGCCGGTGCCTATCGCACCAAAGCGGATGCCGCCGGCACCGCCCGCGGTCAGCTCGCGCGGGTTTATGTCAACCGGCGGTCCCTGCGCGTGCTCGCCGTGGTCGATCGCATCGCCGCCGCCCACAGCGTCCCGCCTGCGACGATCGCACTGGCCTGGCTCCTGGCCCGGCCGGATGTGGTCGCACCGATCGCTGGGGCCGGGCAACCTGATCACGTGGCGTCGCTACTGGCGGCGGCGAGCATCCGTCTCGGTCGGACCGATCTGGCCGACCTGGATCGGGTGTCGACCGTCTGATTTCTAGTCGCTCGACTCGTCGAGGACGCGCTGCACGGCACGAATCAGCGCGGTGTGGGCGCCGATCGGGTCGCCGAGGTTGGCGCCGGCGAAGGCACCGTCCCTGGCCAGAAAGAAGTCGTCCGACGCGTCACCGGGCCGGGCATGACCCATGCCGCGGAACAGGTCTTCGACGCTGCGGCCGTACCAATCGCGGTGAGCGGCGACAGCCTGACGTACCGGGTGCGTCGGGTCGGTGAACTGCGCTGCAGCGTTGATGAACGGGCAACCGTGGAATCCCTCGCGGATCACCTGAGCCGAAATTTCGGCTACGACACCGCGCAGGCGTTGCTCGGGGGTGTCGAAGCGTCGCTCCAGCTCGGCGAGAAGCTCCCGAGCGCGTCGGTCCCGACCCTGCAGGTAGACCACGATGAGGGCGTCCTTGGAACGGTAGTACTTATAGAAGGTAGCTTTGGTGACTTTGGACTCGCTGATGATTCGGTCCACACCCACGGTGTGCACGCCCTCGGTGTAGAACAGACGGTCGGCGGTGGCGAGAATGCGCACCTTCGCGTGTGTCGCCGGCCGAACGGCCTCATCTGTCAGCGTGGTCATTCGGGCTCCTCTATCGGGGGCCGTTTGGGGCCCAGATCAGCGCAAAACCGCGGGTTTGGGCAGGTCAGCTCCCAGACTGTAACACACACTAGACAGACCAGTCTGTCGGATCTGACGGCTCGGTTCGATTTGGCCAAACTGGGGGTATCGAACGGTACTGATGTTCAGCGGAACACTACTGGTGCCAGCGTTGTGGCGGTGCCTCCCCGCGGGTACGCCGGCGCGAACGGAGCGGTCAAGTAAGGTTGTGGGTGATATGAACGGTGCAGTCGACTTTCCCCTAGACCAGGCCGAACTCACGTTTCGGGCCGCCGGTGATGCCCTCGTGCGTCGAACCGTTTTGCCGAGTGGGGTGCGCATTCTTAGCGAGCAGGTACCGGGCGCCCGCAGCCTCACCATCGGCTATTGGGTTGCCGTCGGGTCGCGCGACGAGCAGCCCGGCCATTTCGGCTCCACCCACTTTCTCGAACACCTGCTGTTCAAGGGCACGCCCACCCGGTCAGCGCTCGACATTGCCATCTCCTTCGACGCGGTCGGCGGCGAACATAACGCCATGACCGCCAAGGAGTACACCTGCTACTACGCAAAGGTGCAAGACCGCGACCTCGGCATGGCCATCGACGTGCTCACCGACATGCTGACCTCGTCCAAACTGGATGCCGGTGAGTTCGAAACCGAGCGCGGCGTCATTCTCGAAGAACTCGCCATGGCCGATGATGACCCGGCCGATGTCGCCAATGAGCGTTTCTTTGAAGCCGTGCTGGGGCAGCATCCGCTCGGTCGCCCGATCGGCGGCAGCGCCGACGACATTCGCGGTGCCACCAGATCGGCCGTCTGGGAGCACTACCAGGCCAACTACCGCCCGCAGGACCTCGTCGTCACTGTCGCCGGCGCTGTTGACCACGACGTGCTCGTCGCCGCCGTCACCCGGGCCCTCGAACTGGCCGGCTGGGACCTCAGCGTCGCGCAGACCCCGGTAAGCCGTCGCGGCGGTGTCGCAGCCGATATTCAGCAGGGCCAGGCGCTCACCATCGTCAAACGGCCACTGGAACAGGCCAATCTGTTGCTGGGAATGCCCGGGCTGCTGGCCACCGACGACCGCCGCGTCACCATGAGTGTGCTCACCTCGATTTTCGGTGGCGGCATGTCGAGCCGGCTGTTCCAGGAGGTGCGCGAGAAGCGCGGCCTGGCCTACTCGGTCTATTCCTTCGCTCCCGGTTACTCCGACGCCGGGCTGTTTGGCATGTACGCCGGATGCACACCGGCCAAGGCCGGCCAGGTCGCCGAGCTCATGCTCAGCGAACTGCACCGCCTCGCCGATTCCGGCGTGACCACCGACGAGATGAAGCGGGCGTCGGGGCAGCTGAGCGGAGCATCCGCTCTCGCGCTGGAAGACTCGGACACGCGGATGTCCCGGCTGGGTCGTTCCGAGATCACCCTCGGTGAGTTCGCCGATCTCGATGAGGCCCTGCGCCGCCTCGCGCTCGTCACCGCGGCCGACGTGCAGGAGCTCGCCGCCGAGCTCGCGAGCGGGCCCGTGTCGATCTCCGCAGTTGGCGCGCTTGACGATGACGCCTTCGCGGCGATCCTCCCCGGCTGAGCCGGCCGCAAAGCTTCTGCAGTATCCGCACCCGCGGACTCCTTGAAATTCGAAATGGACAATGATGCCCCAGTACATCTACCTGGTACGCCACGGCGAGCAGCAGGATGCCGAACACGGCCTGCATGACGGTCCACTATCGCCGCGTGGCAAACGTCAGGCGTTACTGATCGCCGACCGGCTGAGCGGCGTTCCCTTCACCGGCGCGTGGCATTCACCGCTGCAGCGAGCGGCCGAAACCGCCGAAATCATGGCCGAACGGTTGCCGTCGGTGCAGAGCGAATCGTCTGCGTTGCTGTTCGACTGCATTCCTTCTGGCCGGGCTGCCGAAACACCCAAGGCCTACGACCCTTTCTTCGGCTCGGTCACAGAGGACGAAATCGCTGCCGGACGCGCCCAGATGGAAGACGCGGTCGCCGAATTTCTGCAGCCACGTCGCAGCCAGCGGCACGACCTGCTGATCACCCACAATTTCGTGATCGCCTGGTTTGTGCGTGAGGTGCTCGGAGCTCCCGACTGGCGCTGGGTCGGCATCAACCAGGCCAATTGCGGATTGACCGTGCTGCAGCAGAAACCCGGCCGTCCCTGGACGCTGGTCACCCACAACGATCTCGGCCACCTGCCGGTCGAGCTGCGCACCGGACTGCCCGAACCGCTGATGTTCTAATCGACCGGGCGTTGCTGACAGAGATCAATTGGTAGATTGGTTCCATGACAACACGGGTGGCCATTATCGGCGCAACGGGCAAGATGGGCCGCCTGGTCTCCGACCTGATCGACCGAACCGAGGGCTACGAGGTCGTCGCCCGGCTTGATTCCCGCAGCGAGCTGAGCGAGATGCTCGGCGCCGAGATCGCCGTTGACCTGACCCGTCCCGACGTCAGCCGCACCGTCGTCGACTTCGCCACCGAGCACGGTCTGCGGGTGCTCGTGGGCACTTCGGGCTGGAGCCAGGAGGGCATCGACGCACTCGGCCACCGCCTCGAGGGCCGCGACGATACCGGCGTCATTATCATTCCCAACTTCTCGATCGGATCAGTTCTCGCCACAGCGTTCTCCGCCTTGGCCGCCCGATTCTACGACTCCATCGAGATCGTCGAGGCGCACCAGCCCGGCAAGGTTGATTCGCCGTCGGGCACCGCTGTGCGCACCGCCGAACTGATCGGTCGTGCCCGCGCCGAACTGGGCCCGGTGTCTGCTCCGCACACCGACCAGCGGGCCCGCGGGCAGCAGGTCTCGAGTGTGCCCGTGCACAGCCTGCGCCTTGCCGGACTGCTCGCCCGGCAGGACGTGATTCTGGGCGGGACCGGTGAAACGCTTACGATCAGCCACAACACCCTGTCGCCGAGCGCCTACGAGAGCGGCATTCTACTGGCCCTCGCCGCGACACGCACCGCCACCGGGGTGACGGTGGGCCTGGACCAGATCGTCGACCTTGGATTCGGTTCGGACACCGCGGGAGCGAACAAATGAAGGGCAAAATCGCCGTCATCGTCATGGCGGTACTCCTGGTTTTCTACCTACTGCTTGCCGGAGTGCGCGCCATTGCGTTCATCCAGAGTGGGGAACCGGTCGGGATAGCGATCGGCGTGGCGCTGCTCGTCTTGCCGCTGATCGGATTCTGGGCGCTCGCGCGGGAGATTACCTTCGGCATCCGCTCGGAGCGGCTGGTGCGTCAGCTCGACGAACTCGGGGGGTTTCCGTCGAACGACCTGCCGGTGCGTCCGAGCGGTCGTCCTTATCGGGACGCTGCCGACGCTCAGTTTCCGGCGGCCCAGGCCGAGGTTGAGGCGGAACCCGAGAATTGGCAGTCCTGGCTACGTCTCGGCCTGGCCTACGACGCCTCCGGCGACCGCAAACGTGCGCGCGGCGCGATTCGCACGGCGATCACCCTCGAGCGCACGCGCTAGAGCCAGCGCCGCTACGGCTGGCGCAGCATCCAGGCGATCGCGGTGGCCGGCGTACGCTGAGCGAACTCGAATCCGTCGTCGAGCAGCTTCTGGGGGCTCACCTGCTGATCGGCGAGCAGCAGTTGGCGGGCGGCATCCTGTAACAGAAAAGTCAGTATCGGTTTCGGTACCGGCAGCCGGAACGGCCGGTGCAGCGCTGCGGCGAGTGTGCTGATGATGTCGTTGGCCGTCGCGGGGGTCGGCCCGACCAGGTTTACCGGGCCGGACAGGGTCGAGGTCAACAGGTGCACGATCGCCGCGGCCTCGTCGTGCAGGCTGATCCAGGCCCAGTGCTGCATTCCGCTGCCGAGCGGCCCGGCCAGACCGAGCTTGGCCAGCGGCAGCACGGGTTTGAGCGCCCCGCCCTTGGCTAAAACCAGACCGGTCCGCAGAGTGACGACGCGGGTCGATTCGGGTGCGAGTTGCGCCTCGGCTTCCCAACGCGTGACCACCTCGGCGAGAAAATCGGTGCCGACAGCGGATGCCTCGCTCAGTACTTCCCCCGGCCGATTCCCATAGATCCCCACCGCAGAGCCGTTCAGCAGAACGGTCGGCGGGTTCGTTGACCGACGCAGCGCGTCGGTCAACGTGCGCGTGGCGTGCAGACGGGATTGCAGGATTTCCTGGCGGTACCCGCTTGTCCACGGCAGCCGCGCCAGCGACGCGCCGGACAGGTTGACGACGGCGTCGATGTCGTCGAGCACGCTCGGATCCAAAACCAACGTGGCCGGGTCCCAACGAATCTCGTTGGGACCGAGGGCCTCGCGTCGTACCAGCCGCACCGGGGTGTGGCCGGCAGTTTCGACCTGGCGGCTAAGCTCCCTGCCGATGAGACCGGATGCGCCGGCAATCAGAACGCGCATGGCCTGAGCCTAGGCCAGCTCTGCTTCAATGGTGATCGGAATGCCGGCGAGCGCCTTCGAGATCGGGCAGTTCTCCTTGGCATCCTGTGCAAACGTTTCGAACTCGGCCTCGGTCAGACCGGGAATCTTCGCGCTGACCAGCAGGTGGCTGCCGATGACGCCGGTTCCGGCCGCAAAGGTGACGGCGGCGGTGGTCTGGATACTCTCGGGGGTATGGCCAGCCGAGCCGAGGGCGTTGGCGAGGGCCATAGAGAAGCACGCTGCGTGAGCGGCGCCGAGCAATTCCTCGGGGTTGGTGGTGTTCGATACCCCTTCGGCGCGAGCCTTCCAGTTCACCGAAAATTCCGCGGTATGTGAGGAATCGAGCGTGACAATTCCGGAACCGGTCGGAAGATCGCCGGTCCAGACGGTGGTTGCTTCACTCGTGAGTGTCGTGGGCATGGTGTTACCTCCAGGTGGTTGAATTCCACCCTATCCGTCAGACCTGCCCGGCGAACCTGTCCCGTCTGGGAACTTCCTGAGAGCCAGCCCGACACGACCCCGGCCCAGTTTCCCGGCTGGGCCTGGAATACCTTCAGGCGCCTCGAACCCGTGCACCCCGGTTCAGCAAGCCGAATCGTACGAGCAGCAAGTAGATCTGGCAGCCGAGGCAGTAATCGAACACAGCGTTGAGAAAGGCCGCGACGAAGGCTGCCGCCGCGGCGATGCCGACCGCGCCGGGCACTCCGGCCAGCCCGAGAGCCACGCCGACGAGCGCGACCGCGAGGCCGACGCCCTGGGCAAAGGTCGGTGGAGCGGCATCCTCGAGTTCGGCCGGGGGAGCAAGGCGGGGTCGGACGAATTTCTTGAACAGCACGCCATAGGGATGCCGTCCGGCTCCGGCCGCAGCGCCCCACGCGAATAGTCCGGTCAGCGCCGACAGCAGGATCAACGCGGCAACGGATGCCCCGGTCAGCGACAAGAAGACCACGGCGAGCAGCAGCACGGCGGTGATCGCCGCACCGAACCTGGGCCCGCGCGGATCGAGCCGGGGGCGCACCCTGGGTGGCGTCGTGATCGGCGAATCAGCGGTTGACATAGGAACTCCAAAGGGTTGTGGACCGACCCGAACCGGGCTCGAAATTGTCCAGGGCAGCGGCGATGGCAGCGCGGTTCGGCGCACCACCCACTCGTGCGCGCACCCGTCCGGCTCCATCGAGAATCAGGGTCGTCGGTGTTTGCAAAATGGAGTACCGGTTCGCTAAATCCGCGCGATGGGTCAGGTCCACGTCGACGTGCACGACGCCGGGGCGGGAATCCGCCACGGCACCAAGTAGTCGGCGGGTGCCCGGGCAGCGGGCGCACAACTCGGTCGAAAACTGCAACAGGGTCGCCGCAGCGCCGAACGGGGTCGCAGCCGCGACATCCGCTGGCCTGATGATCTGGCCGGAAATCTGGGTGACGCGACCCTGTCTGGCCCGCCAGAACAGGCCGAGCACGGTCGTGCCGGCCAGCAATGCCAACAGCAGGCCGATAGCTTCGAGGGGATTCATGGTTGCAACGCTACGCGGGCGTACTGTGAATCTCGCACTGTGACGAGAGATTACGCCGGCTCACGGTGTGGCCCGACCCCTACCTGCGGTGGATGCGACTAACCTGAACCAGTGTCTGATACCGCCGAACAAGAGCCCCGCCCTGAAATCGAATTTAGATCGGAAATGACCGTCGAACTCGTGCGCGCGAGTGCCCACGACTCCGATGTGCTGTTTGCCGCCCGGGTATCGACCCTGGGGGAGCAGACCCTGGAACAGAGTCAGCTCGAGGGGTCCGAGAGCGAGGCCGACGAGAAGCGTGACCGCGGCCTGATCAATTACCTCATGCGCGACCGCCACGGCTCGCCGTTCGAACACAACTCGATGACGTTTTACGTGCGCGCGCCCATCTTCGTGTTCCGCGAGTTCATGCGGCACCGCATTGCCTCCTACAACGAAGAATCGGGCCGCTACCGGGAGCTGGGCCCGGTGTTCTACGTGCCCTCCAACGAGCGCAACCTCGTACAAGTCGGCAAGGCCGGTGCCTATGACTTTCTGCCCGGAACCGCCGAGCAGACCGCGTTGGTGCAGCAGCAAACCCGTGCCGCCGCGATTCACGCCTACGAGGCCTACCAGCGGATGCTCCAAGCCGGCGTCGCGCGCGAGGTCGCCCGCATCGTGCTGCCGCTGAACATCTACTCCTCGATGTATGTCACACTCAACGCTCGTTCGCTGATGAACTTTCTCAGCCTGCGCACCAAGCGGGAGGGGAGTCAGTTCCCGTCCTTCCCGCAGCGTGAGATCGAGATGTGTGCCGAGCAGATGGAGACGCACTTCGAGAAACTGATGCCGCTGACCCATGCATCCTTCAATAAAAACGGTCGCGTTTCGCCGTAACGAGATTTCGTTCAGAAGTGCCCGGTTCACACGGGCACTTTTTGGGCTCTCGCCGGGCGGAGGGCGTGGAGACGATAGCCTGTAGCTCGTGTCTACCTCTACGAATCCCTTTGGCCAGGTGCTGGTCGCACTGGTCACCCCGTTTACCTTTGATGGCGAAGTGGACTGGGCCGGGGTGGAGAAGCACATCGACGACGTCATCAACGCCGGGGCCGATGGCATCGTCGTCACGGGCACGACCGGTGAGACCAGCACGCTGACCGACCCGGAGAAGATCCGCCTGGTCGAGGTCGGCAAGTCGGTCGCCAACGGCCGCGCCAAGATCATCACCGGCGGTGGCTCAAATGAGACCGCTCACGCCATGCAGCTGGCCCGGCAGAGTGAAAAAGCCGGTGCGGACGGCAATATGATCGTCACGCCGTACTACAACAAGCCGACCCAGGCCGGTATCCTCACCCACTTCCGCATGATCGCGGATGCCACCGACCTTCCGGTCATTCTGTACGACATTCCGGGGCGCACCGGCGTCGCGATCGCCTACGAGACCATCCTGCGCGCGGCCAAGCACCCCAATATTCTGGCTATCAAAGATGCCAAGGGCGACTTCGCCCAGGTCAGCCGGGTACTTAACCAGACCGACCTCCTGTACTTCTCCGGCGACGACCCCAACGTTCTGGCACACCTCTCGATCGGCGCGACCGGCCTGATCGGCGTGACCGGCAATATCACGGCCACCCCGTACCGGCACATGGTCGACGCGGTCAACCGTGGCGACCTCAAGGTCGCGACCGCCGCCCATCAGCAGCTCGAACCACTCGTGCGCGCCGTGATGACACACGTTCCCGGCACCGTGGCGGTGAAGTACATTTTGCACGGCCTCGGGCGCATCGGCAGCCCGCGGGTGCGCCTGCCCCTGGTCGGCCCGGAGGACTCCGAAGCCGCTCAGATCGAGGACGAACTCTCGCTCGTGCAGGACATCCCCGGCGTGGACTTCTCTAACTTCCGTCCGGACCGCAACGCTGCGGCCGGCGGATCGCTCCCCAAGGTCGCCGGCACCACCCGCTAAAGCGTTGATCGTGCTCGCGGCACTCGTTGGCGTTCGCGGCGCCCGTCCGTAGGGTCGCCGCGAACTGCAACGAGTGCCGCGAGCCCGGCAAACCCAGCGCGCGATGCACCTTGCCACAAAACGCTAGGCTCAGGCCATCGAGCTTGACCAGGTCCGGTCGGCCGGGTGGGGAGTCTCGTGAATATTGCACGCAAATGGGTTTTTCCCATACTTCGATTGATCGTGATTGCGGCCATCGCCGTTGCCTTGGTCAAGATTGCCTTCTACCCAGACGCCGCAGCCGACAGCAACCCGGCCGAGCCCACCGGCGTCATCGTCGAGCCCCAAATTCCGGTGGCCCTCGGCACGATCAGCAACGATGTCACCCTGCCGGGCACGGTCAGTGCAGACCCGGCCGTCGCCATCAAAGCGACCGCCGTCGGAACGGTCGACGAGATCTTCATCGCGGCCGGACAAGCCGTGAACAAAGACGACAAGATCTAAGACATCCGGGTTGAGACGATCAAAGACCCGGTCGAAACAACGGATGCCGACGGCAACGTGACCATCACCCAGCCGAAACCAGTGGTCACCTTCGCCAAGGTATTCGCGCCGATCACCGGAATTCTCAGCTCGCTCACCGTGATTCCCGGTCAGAGCGTGGCCGTTGGCGACGCCACCGGGCAGGTTGCACCGCCCACCTTCTCGGTGAGCGGCGCACTCAGCCCCGAGCAGCAGTATCGGCTGCTGACCAAGCCGACGGAAGCATCCGTTGCGATAACGAAGGGGCCGGCACCGTTCACCTGTACCGGCCTGACCATCACCACCCCGCTGGCCGGGGAATCGGCCGGTGGCGACGGCTCGGCGGGCGGCCAGGCGGGCACGAGTGGCACGACCGTGACATGCGCGATTCCGGCCGACGTGACGGTGTTCGCCGGCCTCGCCGCGCAGATCACCATCGCCGCCGGCCTGGCGGAAAACGTGTTGGTCGTGCCGACCACCGCCGTCGAGGGCTCGGCCGAGACCGGTGTCGTCTGGTTTGTGCTGGCCGACGGCGGTACCGAGGAACGCCCGGTCACGCTTGGCATGACCGACGGCACCAACGTGCAGGTCATTGACGGACTCGTCGAGGGCGATGTGATCAATCAATTCGTGCCGGGTGCCCCCGTGGCACCGGGAGCCGACGGCTGTGATACCCAACCCGATGGCAGCCAAGTCTGCTACATGCCGAGCATCTCCAGCAGAGCGATCTCCCATTGAGTCTTCTACATCTTGAGGGCGTCACCCGCACCGTGCAGCTCATCGATGCGCCGCCGCTGACGATTCTCTCCGGCATCGACCTCGACATCGACGTGGGCGACCGCGTCTCGATCGTGGGCCGCTCCGGTTCGGGCAAAACCACCCTGCTCAACCTGCTCGGGCTGCTCGACAACCCCACCAGCGGCACCATGCTGTTCGAAGACCGCCCCGTGCAGTCGCTGTCCTCCGGCGCGCGGGATCGGTTGCGCGGCCGAGAGGTCGGCTTCATCTTTCAACAGTTCAACCTGTTGCAGGGACGCACCGCCCTCGAAAACGTTATGACTCCGCTGCTCTACGCGGAGGGCCGCCAGTTCTGGCAGCGCACCCGAATCGCCACCGAGATGCTCGAACGCGTCGGGCTCGGCGACCGGCTCGGTTCACTGCCCGACAAGTTGAGTGGCGGTGAACAGCAGCGGGTGGCGATCGCTCGCTCGCTCGTGCGCGGCCCACGGCTGATTCTCGCCGACGAACCCACCGGCGCTCTCGACCTCGAGACCGGCGAAACGGTGATGGACCTGATCGACGAGGTCGCCACCGAATCCGGCGCAGCCCTCGTCACCATCACGCACGATCCCGCCATCGCCGCCCGAGCCAGCCGACACCTGCGCCTCGACCACGGCGCGCTGCAGGCCACCAGCACGGTGCCGGCATGAAGCGCGCCGTCAGTAATCTGGTAGGCGCGGTGATCGAGGCCTGGCAGGAGGTGCGCATCCACAAGACCCGCGTCATGCTGTCGTTGATCGGCGTCGCCGTCGCCGTCTGCGCCATCACCACCGTGGTCGGGCTTGGCGCGGTCGCCCAACAGGCGACCGTCGAATCGAGCGAACGCTCGGGTGGGCGCGCCGCGAGCCTCTTTCTGTCGGCATCGATGAACGACGGCTCCACCCCGCCGGGAATGCCCGAAATCTGGCGCACAGCGCTTGAACGCTACCAAATCGACTACGCCAGCCGGGTCATGAACACCAGCCAGACCGTGCAATTCGCCGACGGAGCCGTACCGGTGCAGACCCTCGGCATCGACCCGCCCTACGGCACCATGCACCGCATCACCCTCGAGGAAGGTACCTGGTTCACCGAGGCCGATACGGCCCGGCTTGCACCGGCACTGCTCGTCAACTCCATCTTTTATGACCGTCTCGGTCGGCCGGATCTGCGCACGCACCCGACCACGACCCTGATCGGTGAACGCACCACGACGGCCGTCGTCACCGGCGTCTACCCCTCACTCTCGTGGGAGACCGAACCGGCCATGTACATGCTCGCCGACGCACTCACCGCCATTACGCCCGTCGTTAGCGACCCGAACCTCCAACAATTCGGACCGCCGTCCTACGAGCTGTGGGTGCCTGTTGACGTGTCGGAGCAGCTGGTCACCGCGCTGCAACGCGACGTACAGGGCGCGCTCGGCGCCGACGCCTTCGTGCAGGTGAACCGGCAGGACTTCGCGGCCTTCCAGGACGGCGACCCCTACCTCTCGCTCAAACTCACCGTCGGCGCGATCGCCGGGCTGGTGTTGCTGCTCGGCGCGCTCGGCCTGGTCAATATCGCCCTGGTCACCCTCAAGCAGCGCATCCGGGAGATCGGCATCCGGCGCAGCTTCGGCGCCACGGCCGGGCGGGTGTTCTTCGCCGTGATGATGGAAAGCGTCGTCGCGACCGTCGTCGCCGGAATCATCGGCGTGATCGGCGCCGTCCTCATCGTCAAGAGTCCTTTTGTCGAGGATTTCATCAGCCAGGGCCAGGTCACCGACTTCCCGCCGTTCCCGGTTGAGGCAGCCATCCTCGGCCTGGTCTGCGCCACCGTCGTCGGCGCCCTCGCCGGGCTGATCCCCGCGCTCGTCGCGGTGCGCGTCAAGGTGATCGACGCCATCCGCTATTAGCAGCAAAACGGATGCCGCGGCCAGGCTTTCGCGGACCAGTCACGCGGGGCGTAGGCGTGGGGCCGAGGGAATGTCACCGGTGCTTGGTAGCGTTATTTCATGGCTACGAGCACTAAGTCGACCGGGCGTGCCCGCACCCCCGCAGCGAAGGGCGCTCCGGCGCGCAAACCCGCAACGCGGGGAGCCGGCGGCACGGCCGCGCAGAAGACGGTCAAGTTCACCGCCGTCGAGGTGAAACCAAGCCTCGGAGCCCGCGCCTGGATGGGCCTGGCCCACCTGACCGGCGGCGCAGCGCGTGCCCTCGGCCCCGAAAAACTCTCCAAAGACGAACGCCGTGACGGTCTGCCGTTCTTTCTCGTTCTGCTCGCCATCTCCGGCGCCATCGTCGAATGGTTCCTGATCAATAACTTCGTCGCTCAGCAGCTCGACGCCTACACCTTCGGCGGATTGTTCGGCCGGGTCGCCTTTGCCCTCCCGGTCATCCTTCTGCTGTTCTCCGTCTGGCTGTTTCGCAAACCGAGTTCGGTGCACGACAACGGTCGCATCGGCATCGGGCTGAGCCTGCTGCTCGTCACCATCTCCGGGCTCTGCCATATCTTCGGCGTGCAACCCGAGCCGCAAGACGGCATGCCGGCCCTCGCCCTGGCCGGCGGCGTGATCGGCTGGATGATTGCCGCCCCGCTGATCCTGCTCAGCACCTCGATCGGTGCCACCATCGTCGTCATCCTGCTGTTGCTGCTGAGCCTGTTCATCATCACCAAGACGCCGCCGAATCGCATCGGTCAGCGCTCCCGCGAGCTCTACGACTGGCTGTTCGGCGCGCAACTGACCGACGACGAAGAACGCGCGGCCGCCAGCAAGGTCGCCAAATCGGGCAAGACCGTTCAGGTCGAACTGGACGGCGTCGACGAAGACGGCCCGGAGGGCGCGCTGCCCTGGTGGCGCCGCAACAACAGCAAGCGGGAGGAAGACCCCGACTTCGGCAGTGCACTCTCGACCGAAGAACGAGGTGCCGACGCCAAGGCGGCGGACACCGCCGACCCGATGAGCGTGCTGCTCGGCGGCAACCAGTCCCGCGGCGGTTTTGACAGCGCGATCGAACCCGAAGTCACCGACCACACCGCCCCGCCGGAACGCGACCATTACGGCACCGAGGTGCTCGAAGACCTGCGCAAGGCCGAGCTCGCCGTCAAACGGTTCACCGGAGAGGTCGACCTCGGCGCGGGTCCGTCCACCGGCCTGCACTCTGACGACCCGGCCGGCCACACCGAGGTCCTTCCCGGCTTCGACGACGTCTTCCCCGAACTGAGTCAGGCAGTGGATGCCGACGGCGCGACTCTGCCGCCTCTCGCCTCCACAGATCCCCACCCTGCCATTCCGTATCTCGTGCCGGCAGCATCCACTCTCACCGCCGGCCCGCCGGCCAAGGCCCGCTCGGCCGCCAACGACGACGTGGTCAAGTCGATCACCGAAGTACTACGTCAGTTCCAGGTCGACGCGAAGGTCACCGGGTTCTCGCGTGGCCCCACGGTCACCCAGTACGAGATCGAACTCGGCCCGGGTGTCAAGGTCGAGCGGGTGACCGCCCTGAGCAAGAACCTCTCCTACGCGGTCGCCTCGAACGAGGTGCGCATTTTGTCGCCGATTCCCGGCAAGAGCGCCATCGGCATCGAGATTCCCAACACCGACCGTGAAATCGTCACCCTCGGCGACGTGCTGCGCTCGAGTACCGCCACCAACGCCACGCACCCGATGACCATCGGCGTCGGTAAAGACGTCGGCGGTGGCTTCGTCATCGCCAACCTCGCGAAAATGCCCCACCTGCTCGTGGCCGGTTCCACCGGTTCGGGAAAGTCGAGCTTCGTCAACTCCATGATCACAAGCCTGCTGATGCGGGCCAAGCCGAGCGACGTGCGCATGGTGCTGATCGACCCGAAACGGGTCGAGCTCGCTGCCTACGCCGGCGTGCCCCACCTGATCACGCCCATCATCACGAACCCGAAGAAAGCGGCCGAAGCGCTGCAATGGGTCGTGAAAGAGATGGACATGCGTTACGACGACCTCGCCAGCTTTGGCTTTCGCCACATCGACGACTTCAACAAGGCCGTCAATAACGAGGAGATCGTGCTGCCGGTCGGCAGTGAACGCAAGCTCAAGCCGTACCCGTACCTGCTGGTCGTCGTCGATGAGCTGGCCGACCTCATGATGGTCGCCCCGCGCGACGTCGAAGACTCGATCGTGCGTATCACCCAGCTCGCCCGCGCCTCCGGTATCCACCTCGTGCTCGCCACGCAGCGTCCAAGCGTCGACGTCGTCACCGGGCTGATCAAGGCCAACGTGCCCTCCCGGCTCGCCTTCGCCGTGACGAGCGTCACCGACTCCCGAGTCATCCTCGACCAGCCGGGTGCCGATAAGCTCATCGGTCAGGGGGACGCGCTGTTCCTGCCAATGGGCGCGTCCAAGGCCGTGCGCGTGCAGGGCGCCTGGGTGACCGAAGACGAGATCGAAAAAGTCGTCAAGCACGTCACCATGCAGGCCAGGCCCGACTATCGGCCCGATGTCTCCATGGTCGCCCCGCGTAAAGAGATCGACTCCGACATCGGCGACGACCTCGAAGTGCTGCTCGCCGCCGCAGAACTCGTCGTCTCCACCCAGTTTGGGTCCACGTCCATGCTGCAGCGCAAACTGCGGGTCGGCTTCGCCAAGGCCGGCCGCCTGATGGACCTGCTCGAGTCCCGCGAAATCGTCGGCCCCTCCGAGGGCTCCAAGGCCCGCGACGTGCTCGTCAACGCCGAACAGTTGCCGAGCGTGCTCGCCCGCCTGCGCGGCTCCGACGACGAACAGCACGCCCTCAAGGCTCAATCCGACGATTCCCGTGCAGCCGCGGCACCCGACCCGCGCTACGCCGACGACCCGGTGGAGAAAATGTCGCAGGGGTATCCTGAGGTCGACGGCACCGAGGACGACGAGGATGCCTGGAAACTAACGGGCAGGGACTGAACCATGGCATCACCGCAAGCATCCGTCGCCCGCCCGAGCAACTGGAACCTGCCCAACCTGATCACGGTCGTACGCATCCTGCTCGCCCCCGTCTTCATTTGGATGCTGCTGGCCGACAACGGCGCCCACGACGCACTGCGCTGGGCCGCCGCCGTGCTGTTCATCATCGCGATCGCCACCGATGGAATCGACGGCATGATCGCCCGCCGCCACAACCTCGTCACCGACCTCGGCAAGATCCTCGACCCGATCGCCGACAAGATCCTCACCGGCGGCGCCCTGGTCTGCCTCTCCATCCTCGACGAGTTGCCCTGGTGGGTGACCATCGTCATCCTGGTGCGCGAAATCGGCATCACCGTGTTCCGATTCGTCATGCTACGCGACCGGGTCATCCCGGCCAGCCGCGGTGGCAAGCTCAAAACCGTGTCCCAGTCGGTGTCGATCTCGCTCGCGCTGCTGCCGTTCTGGCTCGTTTTCGGCGAGTGGGTGCACTGGCTCAACACGGCTACCATGACCATCACCCTGATCCTCACCGTGGTGTCCGGCCTCGACTACCTGCTCTCGGCCTGGCGCCTGCGCAAGCACGACGATGCCTGACCCGGCCGACTCGATCGACCTCCCCGACGTCACCCTTCGCGCCCGCACCGCTTCAGGCGATCTGCAAGCGGATGCAACGGCCGATTTGATCGCGCAACTCACCATTCGGCACCTCACCATTGCGGTCGCCGAGTCACTGACCGGCGGGCTGCTCGTGGCCGAACTCGTGCGCATCCCTGGGGCATCCGTTGTGGTGCGCGGGGGAGTCGTCGCCTATGACTCGGACCTCAAACGGAGCCTGCTTCAGGTCGACAGCAGCGTGCTCAACGTTCATGGCCCCGTGCACGCCGACGTCGCCAAGCAGATGGCCGTCGGTGTACGCACACTCCTCGCCGTCAATGATGTGCGCGCCGACGTCGGGGTGTCCACGACGGGCGTGGCCGGACCGGGCCCCGATGGTGGCCACACGGCCGGAACCGTCTACATCGGGCTCTCCAAAGGCACCGGATCCTGGGCGGTGCCCCTGCAACTCGATGGAGACCGAGCCGAAATTCGCACCGAAACGGTGCGCCAGGCCATCCTTGCTGTGCGTGCGCTGATAGCGCGCGGTGACGCGGAATAGTTCTTGTTACGGGCTGGTTACATCGAAGGAATACATAAGCAAAGTCCAACGTATTTCGGTTAGTGTCAGCTTGTCAGAGGAATGACGTAGTGTAAGCACCAACTGGAACTTCAGTAGTTTGGGCTCGAGTTATTAAGGTATAGAAGGAGGTTCCGATGATTCTTGTTCGTCAGGAAATCGGCGATGTGCTCAGGGACTTCCGCCTGCAAAAGGGGCGTACCCTGCGTCAGGTCGCAAGCAAAGCCAGCGTCGCGCTCGGCTACCTCAGCGAGGTAGAACGGGGACAGAAAGAAGCCTCCTCGGAGATTCTCGCGTCCGTGGCCGATGCACTGGAAACCCCGATTTCGGTCATCATGCGTGAAGTTGGTGACCGTCTCGCCGTCATCGAGGGAATGGATCAGTTCCCCGACACGGTACCCGACGACCTCGTCACCACGTTCGATTCCGGGCTGATGTCGTTAGACAGCGGCGCGCGCTAGTCGCCCCACCGATTCAAAACAATAAGGCCACCGTCGACACCTTGTGTCGGCGGTGGTTGTCTTTCAGGAGTGTGTGTGTTCAGATTCGGGTGGAGGCAGCGCCGTGCGATTGAGTGAATTTCGCACCGCGCTGAAGGAAGAATTCGGCGACGGTTACGGCCGAGTGCTCACCCGTGACCTCGTGCTCACCCCGCTCGGCGGACGCACTGCCGATCAGGCACTCGCAGCCGGCGTCCCGGCCCGTGACGTGTGGCTGGCACTGTGCGCCGCGGTCGACGTGCCGCGCAGTCGTTGGTATGGCGCTGGCATCCCGGCCCCTCGCCTGTAACAGACTGGACTTCACCTTAGGCCTCTGATTCGACACGCCGTGCACAATATCCGGGAATGCTCGAATACCTGTTCGGCTTTGATAGGCTCCTCAACAGCAGACTTTCTGACAGGTTCTCCACTGTTCGATCGTGCTCCCGGCCAATGTCGGAGGTGCGGCGTACAGTCGAATTTGTCAGAGAAAGTCGGCGATTGCCTTGTCGAAACGGGCATCGGGGTCCTCTCGATGAGCGGGCCGACAGCCTATAGGCGCCACCAGGCACGTCCCGAAGCTCCGTTCAAAGCGAGCGACCGTGCAGAACCCAGGAGATGAAGACCATGGCATCACAAGCGAACCGCGAGAAGGCCCTCGAAACCGCCCTCGCGCAAATCGATCGTCAGTTTGGCAAGGGCTCGGTCATGCGCCTCGGCAGCGACGAGCGTGCCCCCGTTGAAACCATTTCTACTGGGTCGATCGCGCTAGACGTCGCGCTCGGCGTAGGTGGACTGCCGCGTGGCCGCATCGTGGAGATCTACGGTCCGGAATCCTCGGGTAAGACCACGCTCACCCTGCACGCCATCGCGAATGCGCAGAAGAACGGTGGCATCGCCGCGTTCATCGACGCGGAGCACGCCCTCGATCCGGAATACGCCAAGAAGCTCGGCGTCGACATCGATGCCCTGCTGGTCTCGCAGCCCGACACGGGCGAGCAAGCCCTCGAAATTGCTGACATGCTCGTGCGAAGTGGGTCCATCGACCTCATCGTTGTCGACTCGGTTGCTGCCCTCGTGCCGCGTGCTGAGATCGAGGGCGAGATGGGTGATTCCCACGTGGGCCTACAGGCCCGGCTCATGTCGCAGGCGCTCCGCAAGCTCACCGGTGGTTTGAGCCAGACCAACACCACCATGATCTTCATTAACCAGCTGCGCGAAAAGATCGGCGTCTTCTTCGGTAGCCCCGAGACCACGTCGGGCGGTAAGGCACTCAAGTTCTACGCGTCGGTGCGCCTTGACATTCGCCGCATTGAAACCCTCAAAGACGGAACCGAAGCCATCGGTAACCGCACCCGGGTCAAGGTCGTCAAGAACAAGATGGCACCGCCCTTCAAGCAGGCTGAGTTCGACATCATCTATGGCATCGGAATCTCGCGCGAGGGCAGCCTGATCGACTTCGGAGTCGACCAGGGCATCGTTAAGAAGTCCGGTGCCTGGTACACCTACGACGGCGACCAGCTCGGTCAGGGTAAAGAGAACTCGCGCAACTTCCTGCTCAAGCACCCCGAGATGGCCAACGAGATCGAGAGCAAGATTCTGATCAAGCTCGGCATCGGCCCGGAGGGCATCGCGGCCAAGGCCGCCGAGAAGGCCGCAGCGGCGATTGTCGCTGAGGCCGAAGCGAAGGCTAAGGCAGAAGCGGATGCCGCGGCGGTACTCGATGGTGGTCCGGTCGCCATCAAGGTACCGGCAGCGCGCAAGAGCGCCTAACCGAGACCACCGCACGACAACGAAAGGCAGGTCACGGGAATGGTTCACTTCGAACCCAAGAATGACGCAGCACCACAAGCAGACGCCGGCTTGGCTCCCGTGACCTACCTGCCCGGTGCGGCTCCGGGAATGAAGCGCCGCTCGCCGCTGCAGGCAGCGGCCAGCGAACCCGACGCTGAGATCGACGACGTCGACGCTGACGCTGACGCCGAAACCGATGCAGACGCCGACGCGCTCGACCAGCGTGAGCGGGCCGAGAAGGTGCTGTTGCACCGGTTGCGTGGCCGTTCCCTGTCCACCGTCGAGGCCCTGCTTGTCTTGAACGGCACCGGGGTAGACTCCGGCGAGGCGAGTGAGGTCATCGAGAAGTTCATTCAGCTGCAGTACCTCGATGAGGCCAAGCTCGCCGATCAGATCATTCACAGCCACAACGTGCGCAAGGGTCTCGGTCGCACCGGTGTTGAGGCTGAAATGCGGCGGCGCAAGCTCGATCCGAGCGTCATGATGGACAAGCTCGAAGAGCTTCCCGACGACGAAGCTGAACGTGCCATCGACCTGGCCACCAAGCGCATGGGTCAGATGGAACGTTTCGACGACCAGACCATCGACCGTCGACTCACCGGTTTTCTCATGCGCAAGGGCTATAGCTCGGCCGCCGTACGATTGGCGGTCAAAGCCGCAATGGACAGCCGCGGTGGCGGCTCGCGTGTGCGCTTCCGCTAATGCTGCCGCCCGTTATTTCTGACCGCGCGTCGCACACGGCTCGCACACCGAATTGCTCGCGTAAACTATACCCACTATGAGTATCGTCGCCCCCGCACTTGCCCGCCGAACCGTGATCACCCCCTCGGTAGCCGCGATCGACGCCTCGGGGCGTGCGCGCACCTATGAGGTGCGCACCTTCGGCTGTCAGATGAACGTGCACGACTCCGAACGCTTGAGCGGCTCTCTCGAAGCCGCCGGCTACGTCTCGGCGAACGGCGGTGAGGCCGACATCGTCGTGATCAACACCTGCGCCGTACGAGAGAACGCCGACAATAAGCTCTATGGCAACCTCGGCTACCTCGCCTCGGTCAAGCGCAAGCATGAGGGCATGCAAATTGCCGTCGGTGGGTGCCTCGCGCAAAAGGATAAGAACACCATCCTCGAGAAGGCGCCCTGGGTGGACGTCGTCTTCGGAACGCACAACATGGGCTCTCTTCCGAGCTTGCTCGAGCGGGCCCGCCATAACGGTGAGGCGCAGCTCGAGATTCTCGAGTCGCTCGAAACCTTCCCGTCCACCCTGCCGACCAAACGTGACTCCAGCTACAGCGGCTGGGTCTCCATTTCGGTTGGCTGCAACAACACCTGCACTTTCTGCATCGTGCCCGCCCTGCGCGGCAAAGAGAAAGACCGCCGTCCGGGCGAGATCCTCGCCGAGATTCAGGCCCTCGTCGACGACGGCGCCATCGAGGTCACCCTGCTCGGGCAGAACGTCAACTCCTACGGCGTTGAATTCGGCGACCGCCTCGCCTTCGGTAAGCTGCTGCGCGCGGCCGGCAAGATCGACGGGCTGGAGCGCATCCGCTTCACCAGCCCACATCCAGCCGCGTTCACCGATGATGTCATCGACGCCATGGCGGAGACGCCCTCTGTCATGCCCCAGCTGCACATGCCCCTGCAGTCCGGGTCCGACCGGATCCTCAAGTCAATGCGCCGCTCCTACCGCTCGGCGAAGTTCCTCGGCATCCTCGACCGCGTGCGTGCACAGATGCCACACGCCGCCATCAGCACCGACATCATCGTCGGCTTTCCCGGCGAAACCGAGGAAGACTTTCAAGAGACCCTACGGGTCGTTGAACAGGCTCGCTTTGCCACTGCGTTCACCTTTCAGTACTCGATTCGTCCGGGTACCCCGGCCGCGACGATGGCCGACCAGGTTCCCAAGGCCATCGTGCAAGACCGCTACGAGCGTCTCGCCGCCCTGCAGGAACGTATCTCCCTCGAAGAAAACCAGGCCGTCATCGGTCGCGAGGTTGAACTGCTCGTCGCCAACGGCGGTCGCAAGGACAGCGACACCCACCGCCTGAGTGGGCGCGCCCCCGACAGCCGGCTCGTGCACTTCGACGTACCGGCCGGTTCGCCACGGCCACGTCCCGGCGACGTGGTTACGGTCGTCGTCACCCAGGCCGCACCGTTCCACCTGATCGCTGACTCGACCACCGACGCGCCCCTGCGCATCCGTTCCACCCGTGCCGGGGATGCCTGGGACCGCCTTGAAGCCGAATCCTGCGGCGTTCCGTCACACGGTGGAGCAGCTGGCGGTACTGGTCCGGTCTCGCTTGGCCTGCCGACCATCGGTCTGCGAGTCGAGAGCGGCTCGAGCACCATCCCCATCTACAACGTGAACGACGACGAGCGTTAGGAACGGTGTCGCCTGAGAAACCGGTGCCAGCCGAACCATTGGGGTCAGCTGCCTTGCAGGTGCTGATCGCGATCGTCGGATCGACCGGCACCGGTAAGTCGGAGTTGTCCCTTGATCTGGCCGAACGGCTGATCGAGCGCGGCCAGCCGGCCGAAATCGTCAACGCCGATGCCATGCAGCTCTATCGCGGCATGGATATCGGCACGGCAAAACTCACCCTCGCGGAACGCCGCGGTATTCCGCACCACCTGCTCGATGTGCTCGAGGTGACCGCCGAGGCCACCGTGAGCAATTACCAAACGGATGCCCGTGCAGCGATCACCGAGATCATCGCGCGTGGCGCCGTGCCGATCCTGGTCGGCGGCTCGGGATTGTATGTCTCCTCGGTCGTGTTCGACTTTCGGTTTCCCGGCACTGATCCGGAGCTGCGCGCCCGGCTCGAAGCTGAGTTGATCGACAGTGGACCCGGCCTGATGTACGCCCGGCTGCAGGCCGTCGACCCGCAGGCTGCACAGAGCATCGGCCCGAGCAACGGCCGGCGCTTGGTGCGGGCGCTAGAAATCGTTGAGCTGACCGGTGCCCCGCACCTGGCCGCCCTGCCGGACGAGCCAGTTTACTGGCGCGCCAGCGTCTTGCTTGGCCTCCGCACCGCGCGCGAACAACTGACCCCTCGGCTCGACGCCCGAGTAGAGCGGATGTGGGCGGTCGGCATCGTCGACGAAGCACGCGGGCTGCTCGCGGGCGGCATCGAAGACGGCGTGACGGCGAGCCGTGCGATCGGCTACGCCCAGGCCCTCGGTCAGGTGCACGGAACGCTCGGCCAGGCCGAGGCGATCGAGGCAACCCAGCAACTCACTCGGCGCTATGCCCGCCGCCAGGTGAGCTGGTTCAAGCGCTACGCCCACACCCACTGGATCGAATCCGACGCGGCCGACCGGGTCGATGACGCGCTCGCGCACGTCGACCGCGCCGTGACCGCAGAGTACGCAGCGACCGCCCCGTAAACTGGCAGCATGGGCATCACTCTGAACTTCACCAAGGGCCACGGCACGGGGAACGACTTCGTGCTGTTCGCTGATCCAGACGGAAAACTGGAACTGACTCCGGCACAGATTCGTGCCGTGTGCGACCGCAAGTTCGGAGTCGGTGCCGACGGCATTATCCGTGCCGTGCGCAGCCAGAACCTGCCCGACGGTACTGCCGCCCTCGCCGAAGACGACGCGGCCGAGTGGTTCATGGACTACTGGAATGCCGACGGCACCGTCTCGGAAATGTGCGGAAACGGCATCCGCGTCTACGCCAAATTCCTGATCGAAAACAACCTTGCCGAGCTGTTACCCGGTGACACCCTCATTATCGGCACCCGCGGCGGCGTGCGCGACGTGCAGCGCAACGCCTCCGGTTTTCAGGTCGACCTCGGTCGGTGGAAGCTTGACGGCACCGAGCCGCTCGTGCGCACCAAGAACCTGCCCGTGGCCCGTCCGGGCCTCGGCATCAACGTCGGCAACCCGCACACGGTCGTCGCACTCGCCGACGACGACGAGCTGGATGCCGCTGACCTCACCTTCATTCCGCAGCTCGACCCGGAACCAGTCGGCGGCGTCAACATCGAATTTGTGGTGCCGAACGACCCGCTCGTCGTCAACGGCGTTGGGCGGTTCCGCATGCGCGTGCACGAGCGTGGCAGCGGGGAGACACTGTCGTGCGGCACCGGAGCGGTCGCGGCGGCCCTGGCTACCCGGCACTGGGCCGGGAAAGCGGCACCGCATCAGTGGCGGGTCGAGGTTCCCGGCGGCGTGCTCGGGGTACGGATGTTCCCGGCCGAGGATGGCGAGCACGTGTCGCTGTCCGGGCCGGCGGAGCTGGTGTTCGACGGGGTTCTGAACCTAGGCTGACACCGGTTTCTGGAGGTGGGGCCGGGCCGGCGGGTCATCCGCTCCTCGCTCAAACATTCGGACCTTCCGGGCGGTCTCCGCGAAAAGCGTGCGGAAACCTCCCAAAAGACCCGAAAACTCGCAACCCCGCGGAAAACCCCGCCGCCCCGGCCGGTTGACCGGAATTTGGGGACTAAGAGCGGTGCACCTGGAGTACTCGGAAGCCCTTGCTGATGGCCTCGCGGGTGGTCTCAAAGGTGTCGGGGAGTTCGGCAGCGAGCCAACGCTGGAGTGAGTCAGAGCCGAGGTTTCGCTGGATGACGAGCCAGGCATCCGCTTCGGATTCGAGGCGGGGCAGCCAGGTCTGCATGAGGCCGTGCAGCTCGTCCTTGCCGACGCGGATGGGCGGATTCGACCAAATGGTGCGAAAGCTGATGTCTGCGGGCACGTCGGCGGCGAGCACGGCCTTGACGTTGGTCAGGCCGAGGGTCGCGGCGTTGGTGCGCACGAGGTCGAGTGCGCGCTCGTTCACGTCCACGGCCCACACGGTGGACTCGGGGGAGGCCAGGGCGAGATGCAGCGCGATCGGACCCCAGCCGCAGCCGAGGTCGAGAAAATGACCGGTCAGGGGCGGCTCGGGGGCGTATTTCAGCAGTACCTCGGTGCCGGTGTCGATGTGGGCGGGGCTGAACACCGAGTTGGCGGTCGTGAGTTCATGATCCTGCCCGTGCAACTGCACTGTGATCTGTCGGGTTTTCAGTACGGTGCCGGGCGCCGGAGAAAAATAGTGGTCGGACGACATAGGAGGAACCTTTCAACTTCGTTGAACTAAGGTTAATGGGATGAATGATCCAACGGCGCCCCGCGGCAACGACGCAGTAGAAAACGAGCCCGTAGAACCGGCACTTGACGCCGATGATGTCGTGGCGCGCGTGTTGGCCAGCGCCGACAGTAAGGCTGCCGGCTATTCCCTGTTCCGTAGCGGATCGGCTCAGGCCCTGCAAACGCAGGCCTCCGGTGAATATGACGGCAGCGACCACGACGGTGACCAGTCCGAACGTGCCGACCGCAACGCCCTGCGTCGCGTCGGCGGCCTCTCCACCGAGCTTGAAGACGTCACCGAGGTGGAATACCGCCAGCTGCGCCTCGAAAACGTGGTCCTGGTGGGCGTCTACACGCACGGCACCGTCGACGACGCCGAAAACTCTATGCGGGAACTGGCCGCCCTGGCCGAGACCGCCGGCGCAACCGTGCTCGACGGTTTGCTACAGCGTCGGGCCACCCCCGACCCCAGCACCTACCTGGGCAAGGGCAAGGCCCAGGAAGTCGCCGACATCGTCAAGGCGCTCGGCGCCGACACCGTCATCGCCGACACCGAACTCGCTCCCAGCCAGCGGCGTGCCCTCGAAGACGTGGTCAAGGTCAAGGTCATCGACCGCACCGCCGTGATCCTCGATATTTTCAGCCAGCACGCCAAAAGCCGGGAGGGTAAAGCGCAGGTCGAACTGGCTCAGATGGCCTACATGCTGCCGCGCCTGCGTGGCTGGGGTGACTCGATGTCTCGCCAGGCCGGTGGCCAGGTCGGTGGCACCGGGGCCGGCATGGGCTCGCGTGGTCCCGGTGAGACCAAGATCGAACTCGACCGTCGCCGCATTCACACCCGGATGTCCAAGCTGCGCAAGCAGATGGTTGAGATGAAACCCGCTCGCGAGGCCAAACGCGCCAACCGCAAGCGCAACTCCGTTCCCTCGGTCGCAATCGTCGGTTACACGAACGCTGGCAAGTCCAGCTTGCTGAACCGCATCACCAAGGCCGGAGTGCTCGTGGAGAACTCCCTCTTCGCGACCCTCGATGCCACCGTGCGAAAGTCGACGACCGCCGACGGCCGCCTGTACACCCTCACCGACACGGTCGGCTTCGTGCGCAACCTGCCGCACCAACTGGTTGAGGCGTTTCGTTCGACCCTGGAAGAAGTTGCCGATGCCGACGTCATCGTGCACGTGGTGGACGGCTCCCACCCCGACCCGGTCGCGCAACTGGCGACCGTGCGCGATGTTATCTCCGAGGTCGGCGCCCGCGACATACCCGAACTGGTCGTCTTCAATAAGAGCGACCTGATCAGCGACGATGACCGGCTTGTGCTGCGCGGCCTCGAGCCGAAGGCGACGTTCGTCTCGGCCCGAACCGGTGAGGGTATCGAAACCGTGCTTACCGCGGTGGCGCTGTTGCTGCCGACGCCGCAGATCGAACTCGACCTGCTCATTCCCTACGATCGAGGCGACCTCATCGCCGTGCTGCACGATCAGGGCCGCATCGAGGCGACCGAGTACGTGGAAGCCGGTACTCACGTGACGGCGTTCGTCACCCCCGAGATCGAGCCCCAGTTCGCCCCGTTCGTGATTCTGTCCGCGCTCTCCGCGTAGCTTTTCGCTTCAAGTAGGGTGGACGCACGAGGAAACGATCTATTCCGCGGTTCCTTGTCTTCCTCGTCGTAGTAGTTGCATCGAGTTCCGCTCTCATGCTCGTCGTTCCGGCCAGTCTTGTTGCGCGTAGCCGTCGGGGTCGAGGGTTCGGCTGAGGCGTTTCCAGTGGCGGCCGGGCCCGCGAGCGGGGCGTCACCCTGACCGATACGTCCTGCGGTTAGTGGGCCGTGTCAAATCGGTCAGATGCTCAACCGACGCAGCCGGGTGAGCCGACGGAGACCGTCGTTGGGTGAAAGACTTCGTGCCGGGTTGACGGCGCTTTCGAGGCGGTTGCGCACCGACGCCACGATTAGATGCATCCCGATCGCGACCAAGCCGTCTTCGCCCGATCCGACCGGGTGCGGGGCGATGTGGATGTGCCGGCCGACGACGTTGACCGAAATTCGGCGCCGACGGGATCCAGCCCCTACCGTGACCGCACCCTTTAGCCGGTACACCCCATCGGGCGGGTGCTCAAGAAGATCCACCAGCCGACCGGCGTCCACCGGCGCAAGGGCCGTCACCGTCACGGCGTCGGCATGCGGGTGGGGGTGTAGGTCACGAACCGGGCCAGAGCCGAGCAGCGCGGCGAACGATAGCTCGCCATCTGGAGCCGGTTCGAGCGCCGCGTCGAACACTAGCGCGGGGTCGAGGCGCCCCTGGGCCGTGCTGATAATGCGAGCCCAGGGATTGCGCTGCCGAATCCGATTAACGATGCGCGCCACCGCAGCTTCTCGTTCCGGCGGCGGGATACGGTCGGTCTTGTTGATCACAATGAGAGATGCCGCGGAATACCGCGCCAGCGCCAGGACACCGGTGTCGATGGTCTTGAAGTGTTCTACGGCGTCTACGATATCCACTAGCCCGCCGGACCGTACGTTGGCAACTCCGCTGTAGCGGATGAGGCGGGCAAGAGCGGACGGCTCGGCCACGCCACTGGCCTCGACGATCACGGCGTCCAGTCGCAGCCGTGGCTGGGTGAGCGCGTCGAGGGCGGCATCAAGGCCGCCCGCGTCGGGCAGGCAGCACACGCATCCGCCACAGATGCCCGCCACCTCATCGATTTGGCCGATCGCCAAGCCAGCGTCGACGTTGAGGACGCCAAAGTCGTTGATGACGACGCCCAGACGCGCGTCCGGGGCGCGCAGTAAGTGATTGAGCACCGTGGTTTTGCCGGCGCCGAGGTGGCCCGTCAGAGCGATCACCGGAACTTGCCGCACAGCGGATGCCTCTCCTTCATTCGGTCGCGCCGCTGGCGGTCCAGCCGGCCCTGCCTACCGCTTATTAGGATGGGCCTGGATGGGTTTGCCGACGCCGAGGACGGCGTCTTGCAGCAGGAGGGGTACGTCGTTGGCTGGCATTTCGCCGGGCAACGGTCCGCCGCCGCGAATCCACCCGAGGAGCGCGTCCAGGATTGCGGGCCGGTCCACGCCACCCAACCATACGGATGGTCCGGTCGTGCCGGTGACTCCATCGCGGCGGGCAACAGCGGCGACTGCCCCATTGGCGCAGGCGCCCAAGCAGGGTGCGGACACGAGCACGGCGCCGCGACCGCTCACGATCGTGGTGCGCACTCTGTCGGTGCCGGTCTGGTCATCGGCCAGTCGGTGCAGAGCCTCGCAGCGGTGTCCGGTGCAGAGAGCGACGAGTGGGCCGCTCGCGCCGGGAACGATCGAGGTGTGAGTGTGGGGGCTGGTCATAGTTGTCTCCCTTGCGGTGTGTTGCGGTGTGTTGCGGATGGGGCGGTGCCGTTTCAGTCGTCATCCTGGTTGAGGTCCCAGGCCGGGAACGGGTCGGTCAGGCTCCGCCACTCCATGGGACCGCCGATGAACTCGCGATCGTCGAGCAAGCAAGCGTCAAGGTTCGCGGTGAGTCGGGCGCCGTCAAGGTTTCGGCCAAAGAAGGCGATTTCCTGACCCCATGGCGACTCGGGGTCGTGGCTGCCCATGCTGGTCGGCTCGAATGCGATGGTGGGACCGGCGCTGTTCCACGACCCGACGACGTGCGGGCGCGATGCCAGTCTGAACAATCCACGGGAGCGGAGGATCTCGCCGGACTCGGTGGACGTGTCGCTGAGGAAGCTGGCGAGGCGGCCCGGGTGAAAGGGGCGGGGATCCCGGTAGACGACGCAACCGAGACCGGTGCGGCCCGAAGCTAACAGCCCCTCGCTGTTCAGCTGTCGGATCCAGCCGGGGCTCTGCTGCAGCCAAGTGAGCATGTCCACCCGGGGTGGCAACCACGCACTGACCGAGCTGTGCCCGTGACGGGCGAAGATCACCTGGCAGGACGGGTTGAGCAGTCTCACGAAGTCGCGCAGGTCCGCGCACTCGGCGGCGGTGGAGAGATCGGTCTTGTTGATCACCACCACGCTGGCCCACTCGATCTGTTGCACGAGGGCATCGGCCACCGTGCGGTCGTGCTCACCGTGGGTGGCGCAGGGCTGCGGTGGCTCGGGTGCGAGTTTATCGCTGCGTATGTCCCGCCAGAAGGTGGACGCATCGAGCACGCTGACGAAATTTCCCAGGCGGATGGCGCCGGCTTCCGAGTGCAGAACTAGGTCACCGCCGGCGGCCATGACCGCGACGGCCACCTCGAGCGGCACGGCGGATGGGTGGATCTCCAGCATGACCTCGCTCCGAGTGCCGGTGCCCGCGATGGCCCCACTGACGGCGGCCCGATCGGCACCGTCCAGACTGATGCTGGTTCGGCCGCTCGCGCGAGCGATGGAGGACTTGCCGGCGCCGGCGAGGCCGCTCACGAGGTTCAGGGTGAGGAATGAAGGCGATGTCATGCCTGCTACTCTAATTGATACGTATTCTCAATAAGGAAGAAATGGTCATGAAGGTACGCAATTCGCTCAAGAAGCTCCCTGGCGCCCAAATCGTGCACCGGCGCGGTCGGGTGTTCGTGAGCGACAAGAAGATCCCCGCGCCTGAAAGCCCCACACGGCTGGTCCTGCCCGTAACCGACCGGCCACCGACTCCGTAGACGCGGTCGACCTGTCAACCGGTGAGACCGCCGCCTCGACCAAGCCGCCGGAGCACCCGGTGAGATCGCAGTCATCACCGACAACTGCACCGCTGCGGGATGCCGTCATGCTGCCAGGTGCTGGTCCAGCAAACCCCATCCGCGCATGAAGCCGCGACAAGCGTGACAATACGGCACCACTCGAGTCTTCCCTGCCGCCTGCGGAACATGCCCAACCCGGGAACGAATACATCGTCGATCGCTCATGTATCTGGTTGGCTGGATCTACTAGCAGTTGCCTAGACGGATCCACAAGGAGAACAGCATGCCCCTCACCGACACCCATGCAGAGCACGCGGTCGCGGACCACCAACACGGCGACAACTGCGGCCACCAAGCCATCAGTCACGACGACCACACGGACTACGTGCATGGCACGCACCACCACGCTTTGCACGGCGACCACTACGACGAGCACTAGCTAGACGGCGTCCTTCCCGGCTACGGCTCGTCCAACGGTTTATTGCATTTCATTGGTTGTGAGACGGTGGCATGTGTTGAATCTCGGCTGTGGGCAAGCTCCCTGTCTGCGCGACGCCGCTGACCTCCGCCTTAGAAAGTGTAACTATGGTTACACTAAAATTATGGATCTGACCTCTCCGCCGCCCGAAACGCACCCGTGGGTGTTGTTGAGCTATCACCTGCCCCGTGAACCGTCGGCGCCCAGAATCGCGCTCTGGAGGAGGTTCAAAGTCCTAGGCGTCGTCAGGTTGCAGACCAATCTCGTAGCCCTTCCCGCCGAGGCCAAAACTCGTGAACAGCTGGAGTGGCTCGCCGAACAGGTAGTGCACAACGGCGGCGAGGCGGGAGTGTGGCTGGCAACGGCCGGGTCTCAACGTCAAGAACAGGACCTGGTCGCGTCCATGACGGCAGACCGGGTCGCGGAATACCGCACCCTCGCGGAGGCTGTGGTTCAGGCCCAGCCCCTGATCGGCACCGCCCGGACCACAGCGATCAAGAAGTTGCGCCGCGAGTGGCGGGACATCAGCCGGCGGGACTATTTTCCCCCGCCGGCCAAAGAGGTAATCTCCCGTCTGTTGGACGAGATGGCCCGGTCCGCCCTGGACGGCGCTGTCGGAGCTGGCGACATTGTCGGCGTTGCAACCCACGCAGCCGGCGCGCCATCATGAAGTGGGCAACGCGCGAACATATGCATATCGACCGGGCTGCATGCGCCTGGCTGGTAACGCGATTCATCGATGCGGATGCCCAGTTCATCTTTGTCGCCGATCCGACCCACGTTCCGAAAGGGGCGACGGCATTCGATATGCGCGGCGCCGAGTACTCCCACGTGGGGTCCGACTGCACGTTCGAAACGATCCTGCGCCGGCACGAACTGGCCGATCCCGTACTCTGGAAAATCGCCCAGATCGTGCATGAGGCCGACATCGAAGATGGGCGCTTCGACGCGCCCGAGGCCCCCGGACTCGACGCCGTCCTGAGGGGACTCTCCCTGACGGGCACCGACGAACAGACCCTGGCCGTGAGTAAGCCGATATTCGACGGTCTGTATGAGTTCTACCGCCGCAGCCTGCTCCACGGCCGCGAAGCCTCCTGACGATACGAGAACTGCACTGTGAAACCCAAGAAGGCCCGGCCAGTGTCCGCAACGGATGCCGCCGAGACCCGAGACCTGGTCCCGTTCCGGGACGCCCTGCGCGTCTGGTTCCTCGTCTCGCTCGAGACTTTCGGCGGGCCGGCCGGACAGATCGCCGTCATGCACCGCATCCTCGTCGAAGAGAAACGGTGGATCGGACACCGCCGCTTCCAGCACGCCATGAACTTCTGTGTCATGCTCCCCGGCCCCGAGGCGCAACAGCTTGCCATCTACATCGGCTGGTTGCTCAACGGCAAACGCGGCGGCCTGGTCGCCGGCACACTGTTCGTTTTGCCGGGCGTCGTCGCCCTCCTCGCCTTGTCCGACATCTTCGTGGCCTACGGTGACGCACCCGTGGTCGCAGCGCTCTTCACCGGCATCGCCGCCGCGACACTAATCATCGTGGGACAGGCCATCGTCAAAGTCGGCCGACGGTGCCTCGTCCACCCCGCCTTGGTCGTGCTCGCCGTCGCCGGGTTCGCCGCCCTAGCCCTGTTCGCAGTTCCCTTCCCCGTCGTGATCCTCATCGCAGCCCTGACGGGCTGGCTCCTCACTCGATATGTGCCCGGCGTAGCGAAGAAGATCGACGGCAGCGGCGATGCACCCGACCGAATCCAACCCGTCATCGCCGATAACGCGCTCAACGCCGGGAAGCCCTCCGCCGTGAGCGCGGGCAAGATTCTGGCCGTGGGGCTGACAGTGTGGATCCTGCCCATAATCGCCGTAGTACTTTTCACCGGCATCGGCTCGGTATTCACGCAGCAGGGCGTGTTCTTCTCCACCATGGCCCTGGTCACCTTCGGTGGCGCGTACGCCGTGCTGGCCTACGTCGCCCAGCAAGCGGTGGAGGTCTTCCACTGGCTCACGCCCGGGGAGATGGCGCGCGGACTCGGTCTGGCCGAGACCACACCCGGACCCCTGATCATGGTCGTCCAGTTCGTCGGCTTCGTCGGCGCGTACCGCAACCCCGGCGACCTCGACCCGTGGGTCGCGGCCATCATCGGAGCCCTCCTGACCACCTGGGTCACCTTCGTGCCCTGCTTCATTTTCATCTTCCTTGGCGCACCCCACATCGAACGGCTCCGCGGCAACCGCCAACTCTCCGGAGCGCTCACCGGCATCACTGCGGCGGTCGTCGGAGTCATCGCCAATCTCGCCGTCTTCTTCGCCTTCAACATCCTCTTCTCCGAAACGTTCCGCCTCGACTCCGGGCCGCTACAACTCCAGCTGCCTGTGCTGAGCTCGGTGAGCATCCTGCCGCTCGCCGTCGCCGTTGTCGCGGGAGTGCTCATGCTGAAACTCCGGTGGACCGCACTGCGCACCATCGGCGTGTGCGCCCTCCTCGGACTCGCCGCCGGACTACTCGAGCTGGCCACCGCATAGATATATTTCAGGACGCCCCGCGAGCGACATATAGCGAACACAGAATGCCGCCACCAAACGGCAAAATCCACATGGTATGTCGATTCGACCGCGGTCTCAGTCTGCGTGAAAAATCGGCGACGTTCTCGCTCCTTGCCCGGACTTCATCACATCCAATCAGGGAGATCAACTTGCCGAGTGATCGTTTCGAGTCCGTCCGGACATGTCTGTAATGACGGACCCTTCAGACTTGGAGCAACACATGAACGCAGCAGACCCACTCGACGTGATGCTTGACCAATCATCACCGGGGACGGTGACGATCACGCCGAGTGTGCAGCGCGATCTTGAGGTAACGAATAGGGCAGCAGCACGCGAAGTCGTGGCATTGACTCCCTCTCGTTGGACCACTCGTTTGGTCGTCGGATTCGGCCTTGCCCTGGCGCTGCCGGCGCTGCCACAGCCACCGGTGTTTTCGCGTGGCTGCCCTGGGCTGAGAATCCTGACATGGCCTACGCGTTTGTGCATGTCAGCGGTGAGAGGTGTGGCCGTTTCCGACGCCCAGGTCCAGTGCGCGGTTGTCGCGCCGTGAGCGCCCGTCAGAAGGGCGAAAAGCTGAAGTCCATCCTCGACCAGTATGCTGGGGACGTGCTGCGTTACCTGCAACGCCGAGTGGGGCCCGACGATGCCGCCGATCTCCTCGGCGACACAATGGTCGTCGCCTGGCGCCGGGTGAACCTTCTTCCCGAAAACGCAGAGGTGCCCGGATGTGGATCTTCGGACTTGCCAGGGGAACCGTCCTGAACCATTCCCGCGGTGAACGACGTCGCCTCGCCCCGACGTAGAAGATTCGAACACGCGGAATATCGGCCTGTACCGCGCCGGCAGCCGACGAGGGCAGCGAAGTGCGGGGCGCTCTCTCGCAACTCAACCCCGCGCTTCGGGAAATCGTTCAGCTCGTCCATTGGGAAGGGTTCACCCTCGCTCAAGCTGCCCAGGTCGTCGGAATTCCCGCACCGACGGCGCGCGGGCGGTATGCACGTGCGAAGGACGAACCGCGAAAACTACGAATCCCGATAGGGGGACGTTCTTTGTGCAGTTCTCTAGCTAGGCTAAAACGGCGACGTTAATGGCGTTGACCCGCCCCGATTTTAGGGACGAGAAGACGATCGGTTGCTCAGCGCCCGCATGCGAATAGGCGTCGTAGCCGCCGGTCTCCGGCAGTACGGGAAGCGCCGAAATCGGTGACACCGTAGGGGACCAGTCACCCGCGCGGGCTTAACACCTATCCCGTCCGCTGGGCCAGCGGATAGATGCCGTCTGACCGCGCGGATGACACGAACTGTCATATTCGCATCGCTCGACGTTGGTGTTGTTACTGTCTAATCAATCGTTGCCGACGGAATTCATTCCCCGGCATGGAGCGACAGCCGAGCCCGGCATCCGCCCGCGAAGAACCGCCAGCCCGCTGGCGCGTCCGCGGCCACCCGGCCATCACCCGCTGTACTGCTTCTGCCGAATGAGGAACCATGACCACGACAGGAATTTCCGCGTGTAACGCCCGCCCGGCGTTCTCGTTCGAGGTGTACCCGCCCAAATCGGTGGCCGCAGCATCCGCTCTAATGAGCACCATCGACCACCTGGCCGCCGCCGGCCCCGAGTTCATCTCGGTCACCTACGGCGCCAACGGCTCCTCGCGCAACTCTTCTCTGGACGTGCTGCGCTACATCAAGGACCACACCGAAGCGGATGCGATGGCGCACCTCACCTGCGTCGGCTCCTCGCACGCAGGCGCAAGCCGCCTCATTCGGGAGTTCCTCGACGCCGGCATACGCAGCTTTCTGGCCATTCGCGGCGACGCACCGCAGGGTGCGGTCGAAGGCGACAACACTTTTCTCGGCGATCTGCACAGCGCGGGGGAGCTGGTGCAGCTCATTCACCGCGTGCAGACCGAACGGGTGCCGTATATCGAAACGGTGATTCCGGGCCTGCCCGGCGCCCGCGGGGTGAAAACGGAACGCAGCAAGGTGCGCATCGGGGTCGCGGCCTTTCCGAACGGACATCCCAACTCCCGGTCGGTCAGCCAGGACATCGACACCCTGCTGGCCAAGCAAGCAGCTGGTGCCAACCTCGCCATCACCCAACTCTTCTTCCACGCCGACGACTACCTGAGCTTCATCCAGCGGGCTCGCTCGGCCGGGGTGCTCTTTCCCATTCTTCCCGGCATCATGCCGGTGACCAGCCCCAACCGGTTGCGCCGAATTCTGCAGCTCTCCGGGGAGAAGCTGCCGGCCGACCTGTCCATCGACCTTGAAGTCGAACCGACCGAGGAAGGGCAGCGCCAGATCGGCATCGACTACGCCGTGCGCCTCGGGCAGGATGTGCTTGCGGGCGGCGCCCCCGGACTCCACCTCTACGCCTTCAACCAACACGACACTGTGCTGCAGGTTCTCGAGGGGTGTGGGGCACTTCCGGTGCCGGCAGTAATGCTTTAGGCCTCACGCCCGCTTCAGCGTGTAGGCCCCGAACTCGTTCGTTATTTTGCACCATTCCAACGACCAATCTCCAGTGAAGGAATCTCCATGCCCATTTCACCCGCATTTCCCACCGGTACCATCCTCGGCTACCCGCGTATCGGTCGCCGGCGCGAGCTCAAGAAGGCCGTGGAAGCGTTCTGGTCTGGGGCGATCGACGCGGTCGCTGTGGAGAGCGTGGCCGCCGAACTGCGCTCGGCCACCCGGGAACGGCTCGTTGACCTCGGGCTCGGCCGCGCCGACTCGTCGATCCCCGAGTCGTTCTCGTACTACGACCAGGTGCTGGACACCATTGTCGCCGTTGGAGCGATTCCCACCCGGTTTGCCTCGCTCGTCGGTGCTGATGGAACCATCGACCTGGCCGGGTATTTCACCCTGGCCCGCGGCGAGGGCGAGAACCTGCCGCTTGAGATGACCAAGTGGTTCGACTCGAACTACCACTACCTCGTGCCCGAGATTGGCCCGGAGACCGTGTTCTCGTTGGCCGGTGACCGCATCGTGCGCGAGTTTCTCGAGGCCAAGGCGGCCGGCTTCCTCACCCGTCCGGTGCTCGTCGGTCCGGTCACCTTTCTACTGCTCAGCAAGGCCAGCGATGAGGCGCCGGCCGGGTTCTCCCCGTTGTCCCGGCTCGACGACCTCCTTCCTGTCTACGCAGCGCTGGTATCGCGGCTAGCGGATGCCGGCGCCGACTGGGTGCAACTCGACGAGCCGGGACTGGTCAGCGAATCGATCGATGTGCCACGCGGGGACACGCTGGCGGCGGTCGCATCCGCTTATGGCGTGCTCGGTCGGCTCAGTGGCCGCCCCGCCCTGTTTGTCGCGGCGCCCTACGGCAGTCTCGATGATGCCCTGCCGGTTCTTGCCGGCACTACCGTCGAGGCGATCGGCCTCGACCTGGTTCGGGGCACCCTGCCGCAGGCGGTGCCCGGGCTGGCCGCCAAGACCCTCGTTGCCGGGGTGATTGACGGGCATAACATCTGGCGCGGCGACCTGGCGGGCGCCTTCGAGCGCGCCGAGAGCGTGCGCGCGCTGTCTGACTCCGTCACCGTATCCACCTCAACGTCGCTGCTGCACGTGCCGCACGACGTGCTCGATGAGACCTCGTTGCCGGTCGACCTGGCCAGCTGGCTGGCCTTTGCCGACCAGAAGGTGGGCCAGGTTGCCACCCTCGCGTTCGGCCTCGCTGCGGGGCGGGCGGCCATTGCCATTCCGCTCGCGGATGCCGCTGCCGCGCTGACCGCGCGTCTCGCCGCTCCGGGGGTGCGCGACGGTTCGGTGCGAGCGCGTTCGGCCGCACTCACCGACGCCGATTTCACCCGTGGTGCCTACGCCGATCGCCTGACTGCTCAGAATGCTGCGCTGCAGCTGCCGTCGCTGCCCACGACCACGATCGGATCCTTCCCGCAGACCGCAGACATTCGCCGGGCACGCGCCCAGTTTCTCAAAGGAAACCTGCCAGCCGATGACTACCGCGACCTGATGCGCGCCGAGATCGGCCGCGTCGTCGCCCTGCAGGAAGAGATCGGACTCGACGTGCTCGTGCACGGGGAACCCGAGCGCAACGACATGGTGCAGTACTTTGCTGAGAACCTCGACGGGTTCGCCGTGACCGAGAACGGCTGGGTGCAGTCCTACGGCAGCCGCTGCACCCGGCCATCCATTCTGTGGGGCGACGTCTCGCGCCCGGCCCCGATCACGGTGGACTGGTCGGTGTACACGCAGAGCCTGACAGCCAAGCCGGTCAAAGGCATGCTCACCGGACCGGTGACGATTCTGGCCTGGTCGTTCGTGCGTGACGACCAGCCGCTTGGCGAGACCGCTCGCCAGGTCGCCCTTGCCCTGCGCGATGAAATCGGCGACCTGGAAGCTGCGGGCATCCAGATCGTTCAGGTCGACGAGCCGGCCTTGCGGGAGCTGCTGCCGCTAAAGGAGAAGGACCACGCCGACTACCTGGACTGGTCGGTCGGCTCGTTTCGGCTGGCCACGGCCGGGGTCGCGGAAGCGACTCAAATTCACACGCACCTCTGCTACTCGGAGTTCGGCGTCGTCATCGAGGCTATCCGCAACCTCGACGCCGACGTCACGAGCATCGAAGCTGCCCGCTCGCGCATGGAGGTGGTACAGCAGATTGAGGCCGGCGGGTTCAACCATGGCATCGGGGCCGGCATCTATGACATCCACTCGCCGCGAGTACCCAGCGTCGACGAGCTGACGACCCTGCTGGACACCGCCCTGGAATCCATCCCCGAACGCCAGGTCTGGGTGAACCCGGACTGCGGGCTCAAAACGCGTGGCTACGAGGAGACGGTGCAGTCCCTGCACAACATGCTGGCTGCGACCCGGGTGGTGCGCGATCGCCGCGCTGCCGATCTGAGAGCCAGCCTCACCCGGTAACTCACCCGCGTACCTGGCGCCAGCAGGCAGTCTTCAGGCCCGATCACCGGTTAGTGGTCGGGCCTCACGCCGTGCTTCTGCTCTCTTCTTTGCTTGAAGCTGACTCGCTAGACCGAGCGCAATACGGCGACGACCTTGCCGAGGATGTCGGCGTAGTCGCCGACGATGGGCTCGAAGTTACTGTTGCGCGGCAGCAGCCAGGTGTGGCCGTCGCGCTTGCGCAGTACCTTCACGGTGGCCTCGTTGTCGAGCATGGCCGCCACGATCTCGCCGTTCTCCGCGGTCTTCTGCTGGCGAACGACAACCCAGTCACCGTCGCAGATCGCCGCATCGATCATCGACTCACCGACGACCTTGAGCATGAACAGCTCCCCCTGGCCGACGAGCTGGCGGGGGAGCGGGAAGATCTCGTCTATCTGCTGATCGGCCGTGATCGGAATGCCAGCAGCGATTCGACCGACGAGGGGAACCATCGCAGCGTCGCCGACCTGCACGCCCGGGTGAAAACTGTCCTGGTCGCCGGTTCCGACGTCTTCGGGCGCGCGTTGAATCTCGATGAGTACCTCGAGTGCGCGAGGACGATTCGGGTCACGACGCAGATAGCCGCTCAGCTCAAGCTGGTTGAGCTGGTGAGTCACGCTCGACAGCGAGGCGAGGCCGACGGCGTCACCGATCTCACGCATGCTCGGCGGGTAGCCGCGCGAGCTGACCGAACGCTGAATAACGTCGAGGATGGCGAGCTGGCGCGGGCTCAAACTCTTTCGGCGCCGAGTGCCGCCCTTGTCGCGGGTACCGCCGGTGCTTTGTGTCACGAGAAGCGCTCCTTGAGTCGGTCCCGCGCGGGTTAGAGGACGTCTCGCGGGAATGTCGGTGGTGTCTGGTTGAGTAGCAATCAAGCAATTGACCTATCGAAAGTTTATCCAGTTCTCGGCCTTGAAACAAACACTTATTCGAGTGTGTTGCGTGATTTTCCGGGCAGAGACGAGAAAAAGCTTGCATGTTCGATTGTTCGAAGTTATATTCGGAACATAGTTTCGTATTCGGTCCTCCCGGCCGAGGGCCGAATACGAGACTCGCAGCCCGCCTACCTTGGAGGTTTGACATGACCACAGCATTTGCCCCCGCAGTTTCTCTCCCGCCCGTCACACGTCTTCGCCTCACCCGGCGTGGACGAGTCGTCTTCACCACGCTCGCCGCATTGCCGGTCATCCTTGGCGCCCTCGTATTTGCCGTCAATGGGGGAGCGGCCGGCGCCTCTGGGTCCGCCACCGGCATCGATCTCATGTCGTACACAACCGACTCCGGCATTGTGGCCACGCTGGCCTATTCACCGACCGACGTCGGTTCAGCCCGATTCATCACGGTCGAACCCGGCCAAACCCTCTGGAACCTTGCCGAAGAGAACTTTCCCGCCGCCGACCCGCGCGACGTTGTCGCCGATATCAAGCGCATCAACGCCCTGTCGGTGGAAACGCTGCAGCCGGGCCAGCGCCTGGAAATCCCCGCCAACTCCTAAGTAGTGATGGGCAGCAGTACGGGGCCCTAGCATGGAGAGGGTGACCAGTCTCGAAGATCTTCCCCTCCGCACCAACCTGCACGGCCTGACGCCCTACGGGGCTCCGCAACTGCATGTTCCAGTGGCCCTGAACGTGAACGAGAACACGCACCCCATTCCTGAAGCGGTGGCCCGCGACATCCTCGCAGGCCTGGCCGAGGCCATCCGCACGGTGAATCGGTATCCCGATCGAGAGTTCACCGCCCTGCGCGAGGCGCTCGCCCGCTACCTCGGCGAAGAACTGACCGCCGAGAATATCTGGGCGGCCAACGGCTCCAACGAGGTGCTGCAACAGGTGCTGCAGGCTTTCGGCGGACCGGGACGCAGCCTGCTGGGCTTTGCCCCGACCTACTCGATGTACTCGATCCTCGCGTCGGGAACCGACACCACCTGGATTGCCGGTGCCCGCGACGCCGACTACGAGCTGTCGCCAGCGACCGCCGTGAGCGAGATCACGCGTACCAAGCCCGATATCGTCTTTCTCTGCTCGCCGAACAACCCCACCGGTACGCCGCTCTCCCTCGAGACCATCGCCGCTGCCTATGACGCGACCGACGGCATCGTCGTGGTCGACGAGGCCTACGCCGAATTCGCTCCGGTCGGCACCCCGAGCGCGCTCACCCTGCTGCCTGGCCGGGAACGCCTGCTCGTCTCCCGAACGATGAGCAAGGCCTTCGCGTTCGCCGGTGCCCGTGTGGGCTACCTGGCAGCCGATCCGGCCGTAACGGATGCCCTGCGTCTGGTTCGCTTGCCGTACCACCTCTCGGCCCTGACCCAGGCGGCCGCAAACGCGGCCCTGGCTCACAGCGTCGAGATGCTCGCGATGGTCGATGACATTCGTGGGCAGCGCGATCGGCTCGTTGTCGAGCTTGCGGGCCTGGGCTATGCCCCGCACCGCAGCTGGAGCAACTTCGTACTGTTCGGGGGAGTAGCCGACCCGCACGAGACCTTCGAGGCGCTGCTGGCTGAGGGAATTCTTATTCGCGATGTGGGCATCGCCCACCACCTGCGCGTAACCGCCGGCACCGAACAGGAGACGACCCTGTTCCTAGACGCCATCGCCCGACTTGGTCGCAGTGGCGGCTCCGGTCAAATTGCGCCCGCCCAAGCCGAATAAACTAGGTCCATGAGCTCACCTGCTGACATTCCCGCGCCCCGCGTCGCACACCTGCAACGGGAGACGAGTGAATCCAGCATCGACCTGTCTCTGAACCTTGATGGCACCGGCGTCAGCGACATCCGTACCTCGGTTCCGTTCTTCGACCACCTGCTGACGGCGTTCGCCAAACACTCCCTGACCGACCTCACGGTGCGCGCCTCCGGCGATGTCGAAATCGACGTGCACCACACCGTCGAAGACGTGGGAATCGTGCTCGGCCAGGCCATTCGTCAGGCCCTTGGTGACAAATCGGGCATCTCCCGTTACGGTGACGCTCTCGTGCCCCTCGACGAGGCGCTGGCCCAGGCCGTGGTCGACATCTCCGGCCGCCCCTACCTCGTGCACACCGGCGAACCGGCCGGTTTTGAATTTCACCTCATCGGCGGACACTTTACCGGCTCCATGGTGCGTCACGTCTTCGAAGCGATTACTTTTCACGCCGGCCTGACGGTGCACGTCACCCTGCTTGGCGGGCGCGATCCGCACCACATTGCCGAGGCTGAATTCAAGGCCTTCGCCCGCGCCTTCCGACTCGCCAAGGCCCTCGACCCGCTGGTGCACGGTATTCCGTCGACTAAGGGAGCCCTATGACGAAGGTTGTCGTCTTCGACTACGGAACCGGAAACGTGCACTCCGCGGTCAAGGCGCTCGAGTTGGCCGGCGCCGAGGTCACCCTCACGAGCGACCGCACGACTGCATTGGAGGCCGACGGTCTCGTCGTGCCCGGAGTTGGAGCGTTCAGCGCCGTGATGGCAGCGCTCAAGTCCGTTCGCGGTGACGACATCGTCGACCGTCGTCTGGCCGGCGGCCGCCCGGTGCTCGGAATCTGCGTCGGCATGCAGGTCATGTTTGAGCATGGAGTGGAACGTGGCGTGGACACCGAGGGGCTCGGCGAATGGCCGGGAACGGTCACCGAGCTTCCCGCGAAGATCCTTCCGCACATGGGCTGGAACACCGTCACGAGCGCACCCAACTCTGAATTGTTCCGAGGCATCGAAGAAGAGCGGTTCTACTTCGTGCACTCCTACGCCGCGCAATCCTGGACGCTTGAGGTCATGCCGCCGTTCCCAGAGCCCCGGCTGACCTGGGCCGATCATGGGGTGCCGTTCCTGGCCGCGATCGAGAACGGACCGCTCAGCGCCTCCCAGTTTCACCCGGAGAAATCGGGGGAGGCAGGCATCCGCTTGTTGAAGAACTGGATCGGCACGCTGCACAGTTAGCCCGGCGAGCCTAGACTTCACAGTCCCATCCGCATCACAGCCACAGCCCCTGCAATTGGTCGCACAGCGCGACCGCACCAATCAAGGACACCAATGAGTGAGTTCAACAAGACACCGAGGCTCGTCCTCCTGCCCGCCGTCGATGTGGCCGGCGGCAAGGCGGTTCGCCTGACCCAGGGCGAGGCCGGCACGGAAACGAACTACGGTGACCCCGTCGACGCCGCGGCCGACTGGGCCAGGCAAGGTGCTGAGTGGATTCACCTCGTCGACCTCGACGCGGCCTTCGGCCGTGGCAGCAACACCGGTGTGATCAAGAAGGTCATTCGTCAGGTCAAGGGCGTGAACATCGAGCTCTCCGGCGGTATCCGCGATGACGAATCGCTCGAAGCGGCACTGACCACCGGCGTTAAACGCATCAACCTCGGCACCGCAGCGCTGGAAAACCCGGAGTGGGCGGCGAGCGTCATCGCACAATACGGTGAGGCCGTTGCCGTTGGCCTTGATGTACGCGGAACAACCCTGGCCGCGCGTGGCTGGACCAAAGATGGCGGGGACCTCTGGCAGGTCCTCGAACGGCTCGAAACAGCCGGGTGTGCCCGCTATGTGGTGACCGACGTCACCAAGGACGGCACTCTGCAGGGCCCGAACATCGACCTGCTGCGTCAGGTACTCGACCGCACGCGCAAGCCGGTCATTGCCTCCGGCGGCATTTCGAGCCTTGATGACATTCAAGCGTTGCGCAAGCTTGTGCCGCTGGGGCTTGAGGGTGCCATCGTGGGCAAGGCGCTCTACGCCGGCGCGTTCACGCTGGCCGAGGCCCTGGACGTCGCGGGGGACTAATGGCTCGGGCGCGAAACCTCGGCTCAACGGGAGACCCCTCGGGCCAGCCGGGCTCAGGGCGACCTGGCGACGGGAATGAGTCAGCCAACACGGCCGACTCGGCCGGCCAGCCGTGGGCCGGACGGGAATTCGAGGCCAACCTCGAAGCCGGTGATGACGGGGCCGCGCCCGCCGCCCTTGCCGCGGCGCTTGCCCGTTTTCAAGCTCGAGAGGCCGGCGAAGAAAGCGTCATCGATGCCATTCGCGGATCTCGTCTGCTCATTCCGCTGGTGACCAAGCTCGGCGAGGCCGCCGTGAACGCGCGTGGGCAGACCATCGATAAAACCCAGGAACTATCGATCATCACGGTTGAAGGGCCGGACGGCCGTACCGTGCTCCCAGTCTTCTCGTCGACCGCTGCCATGGCGGCGTGGAACCCCCTCGCAAGGCCCGTACCAGCGGATGCCGTGCGCGTCGCCCTGGCCGCCGCGCAGGAAGACACCGACCTCGTCGTGCTCGACCCGACATCCCCCGGGGAATTCATCATTCGGCGACCGGCGCTTTGGGCGATCGCCCAGTCGCTGCCGTGGACTCCGAGTTACGCGAGCCACTTCATCGCCGACGCTTTCACCGCATCAATCGCCACGGAACTCTCGGTGCTCTCGGTTCAGCTCATGGCGGGCGACCCGCTGGCGCAGCTCAAAGGTCCCGAACTCGTGGTCCAACTGGAATTGGTCGACGGCCTCACCCAGTCGGACCTTGACGCGATTCTGAGCCGCCTCGGCACCCGGTGGTCGGAGAGCGAGATCATCACGACCGGCGTGGATTCGCTGCGCGTCAAGCTCGTCGCCTCCGCGTAGGTTTCCGGGTGAAACCCGAATGTCGGTGGGGTGAGCGACAATAACGGTATGAGCGACGTTCTTGAACGATTCTCCCCGGCCGCTCGGGCCTGGTTCACCGAGGCTTTCGCGGCACCGACAGCAGCGCAGCTGGGAGCATGGGAGGCCATTTCGTTGGGTTCGCACGCCCTCGTGGTGGCTCCGACTGGGTCGGGCAAGACCCTCGCCGCGTTCCTGTGGGCCATTGACCGGCTGGCCACCGAGTCGGCCGCACCGGCCGTCCCCGCCGCTTCCACGCCCATCACTCGCGTGCCCGCCGCTTCCACGCCTATCACTCGCGTGCCCGCCGCTTCCACGCCCATCACTCGCGTGCTGTATATCTCGCCGCTCAAAGCACTCGGCGTCGATGTGGAACGCAACCTCACCGCTCCGCTCGTGGGAATCACCCGTTCGGCCCAGCGGCTCGGCCTGGAGCCGCCGCGCGTCACGGTTGGCGTGCGCTCGGGAGACACGCCGGCCGCCGACCGGCGCAAACTGGTCACCTCGCCGCCCGACATTCTTATCACCACCCCGGAGTCGTTGTTTCTCATGCTGACCTCGGCCGCCCGCGAATCCCTGCGCGGCGTGCAGACCGTCATCATCGATGAGGTGCACGCGGTCGCGGCGAGCAAACGCGGTGCACACCTGGCCGTCTCCCTCGAGCGACTCGACGCCCTGCTGAGCCGGCCGGCGCAACGTATCGGGCTCTCCGCCACGGTGCGGCCGCAGAGCGAGGTGGCCCGATTTCTCGGCGGCGCCGCACCCGTGCAGATCGTGGCTCCGCCCGTGCTGAAACGGTTCGACCTGCGGGTGGTCGTACCGGTGGACGACATGAGCGACCTCGGTCCGGTGCCGCAACGCGAAGGAGTCACGTCAGCTTCGGCGCCGCAGACCGGGTCGATCTGGCCCCACGTAGAGGAGGCCATCGTCGACGAGGTGCTTGCACACTCCTCCAGCATCGTGTTCGCAAACTCGCGCCGCCTCACCGAACGGCTCACGGCGCGGTTCAATGAAATCTATGCCGAGCGCCTGGCCGGGGAGGAGGCATCCGCTCTCGTGACGGTGTCGCGGGGGGACGCCCGGGCGGTGGGCAGCCCCGCGCCTGCCAGACCGCCAGCCGAGCTCATGGGCGCAAGCGGCGAGAGTGCGGGGGCCGAACCGCTGCTCGCTCGCGCGCATCACGGTTCGGTCAGCAAAGAGCAGCGCGCGCTCATTGAAGACGACCTGAAATCGGGGCGGCTGCGCTGTGTCGTCGCCACGTCGAGCCTTGAACTCGGCATTGATATGGGCGCCGTCGACTTGGTCGTGCAAGTGGAGTCACCGCCGTCGGTTTCGAGCGGGCTGCAACGGCTCGGCCGGGCCGGGCATCAGGTGGGTGAGATTTCGCGCGGGGTCATCTACCCCAAACATCGGGCCGACCTCATCCACGCCGCGGTCGCCGCCGAACGCATGGTCGCCGGTGCCATCGAATCGCTGCGGGTGCCGACCAATCCGCTCGATATCCTGGCCCAGCAGACGGTCGCGGCCTGCGCGCTCGAACCAATCGACGTCGAGACCTGGTTCGACACCGTGCGGCGCAGCGCACCCTTCGTAACCCTGCCCCGCTCCGCCTACGAGGCCACCCTCGACCTGCTGGCCGGTCGGTATCCCTCCGACCAGTTCGCAGAACTGCGCCCGCGCATCGTCTGGGATCGCGACGCCGGCACCCTCACCGGCCGCCCCGGCGCGCAACGGCTGGCCGTCACCAGTGGCGGCACCATTCCCGACCGCGGTCTATTTGGCGTCTTCATGGTCGGCGGAGAGCAGATCACCGGCAAACGGGTCGGTGAACTCGACGAGGAGATGGTCTACGAGTCCCGCGTGAATGATGTCTTCGCGCTCGGCACCACGAGCTGGCGCATTCAGGAGATCACGCACGACCGAGTACTCGTCGTGCCGGCGTTCGGGCAGCCCGGGAGGCTGCCGTTCTGGAAGGGCGACGGGCTGGGCCGCCCGGCCGAACTGGGCCAGGCCATCGGTGCCTTCGTGCGCGAGGTCGGCAGCCTGCCGGCCGACCAAGCCAGGGACCGCTGCGCCGTGGGTGGCCTCGACGACCGGGCGATCACTAACCTGCTGGCCTTTCTCGGCGAGCAACGCGCTGCCACCGGGCAACTGCCGACCGACCGCACGCTCGTGGTCGAACGCTTTCGTGACGAGCTGGGGGACTGGCGGGTCGTGCTGCATTCCCCGTACGGCGCCCCGGTAAACGCACCGTGGGCACTCGCGGTCGGTGCCCGCGTGCGCGAACGCTATGGAATCGACGGCTCCTGCGTGGCAAGTGACGACGGCATCGTCGTACGCATTCCCGACACCGAAACCGAGCCGCCCGGCAGCGAACTGTTCGTGTTCGACCCCGACGAGCTCGAGCAACTGGTCACCGACGAGGTTGGTGGCTCGGCTCTGTTCGCGTCCCGGTTTCGCGAGTGCGCCGCCCGAGCCCTGCTTCTGCCCCGCTACAAGCCCGGGGCGCGCTCACCGCTCTGGCAGCAACGCCAGAAGGCGGCGCAACTGCTCGACGTGGCCCGCACCTTCCCCACTTTTCCGATCATTCTCGAAACCCTGCGGGAATGCCTGCAAGACGTCTACGACCTGCCAGCCCTCGGGGTGCTGGCCCGACAGATCGCTTCGCGCGAACTGCGCCTGATCGAAATCACGACCGACACCGCGAGCCCGTTCGCGAGTACCCTATTGTTCGGTTACGTCGCCGCCTTCATGTATGAGGGCGACACCCCGCTGGCCGAGCGGCGGGCGACCGCCCTCGCGATCGACTCGAGCCTGCTCGCCGAACTCCTGGGTCGGGTCGAGCTGCGGGAGCTGCTCGACCCAGCCGTCATCGACCAGACCGACCGGGAACTGCAGCGGCTCACCTCCGACTACCGGGCCAAGGGCGTTGAGGGTGTCGCGGACCTGTTGCGTACCCTGGGGCCGCTCAACACCAGCGAGGTCGCCGAGCGGATGCTCCTGCCCGCGCCCGAATCGCCGCACGTGCCCGGTGCGATGGCGGCAGAGCAGGCCCTGCTCGCTCTCGTTGATGCCCGCCGTGCCATCCGGGTCAACGTCGGCGGTGAGGATCGCTGGGCGGCGGTCGAAGACGCCAGCCGGTTGCGCGATGCCCTCGGTGTTCCCCTGCCGATCGGCGTTCCCTCCGCCTTCACCGAATCCGTGCCTGATCCGCTCGGTGATCTGGTGAGCCGGTATGCGCGTTCCCACGGGCCCTTCACAACGAATGCCGTCGCCGACCGGTTTGGCCTCGGTACGGCCGTCGTCCAAATCGCCCTCGGCCGACTCGCCGATGCCCGACGCATCGTGGCCGGAGAGTTTCGACCCAACGGCAGCGGCCTGGAATGGTGCGACGCCGAGGTGCTGCGGCGGCTCCGCCGTCGTTCCCTCGCCGCGCTCCGGCACGAGGTCGAACCGGTCGACCAACGGGCGATCGGCCGGTTTCTGCCGGCCTGGCAGCACGTGGGCGGAAAGCTGCGCGGAATCGACGGCGTCGCATCCGTTGTTGAGCAGCTGGAGGGCGCGCGCATTCCGGCATCCGCGTGGGAGACGCTCATTCTGCCCGCCCGGGTCAGCGACTACCGTCCGGATATGCTCGACGAACTCACCAACGCGGGCGAGGTGCTCTGGGCCGGCGGGGGAACGCTTGCCGGCAATGACGGCTGGGTGAGCCTGCACCTCGCCGAAACCGCCCAGCTCACCCTGCCGGTACCGATCGACGTCGAAACGACGCCCCTGCAACAGGAGATCCTGGCGACCCTGGGCAGTAATGGTGCCTACTTCTTTCGGCAACTTGCCGATGCCGTCGGTAGCCAGAATGACCAGGAATTGGTGCATGCGCTGTGGGACCTGGTCTGGGCCGGCCTGATCACCAATGACACCTTCGCCCCGGTCCGGTCGCTTCTCTCCGGCGGTCACACCGCGCATCGTCCGAGCCGGGCCGTGCCCCGGGCACGCCTGCACCGCGGGCGGTCGATGCCCCGGCCGAGCCTGGCGAGCCGCGGCGGACCACCGACGGTGTCGGGTCGCTGGTCGATTCTGCCCGTGGCCGACGACTCACCGACCCGCCGCGCGCACGCCCTGGGGGAGACCCTGCTCGAACGCTACGGAGTAGTGACGCGCGGCGCGGTCATGGCCGAGAGCGTCATCGGCGGATTCTCCCTCGTCTACCGCACGCTCACCGGATTCGAGGAGATGGCACGCTGCCGACGCGGCTACTTCATCGAGGGGCTCGGCGCTGCCCAGTTCGCCACCGGCGGCACCATCGACCGGCTGCGCACCTTCGCCGCCGGGGTAGCCGACTCGTCGGTCGGGCATCCGGCCGTGGTGACCTTGGCCGCGACCGACCCGGCGAACGCGTACGGTGCTGCCCTGCCGTGGCCAGCGCTCCCCGGCGACACCACCCATCGCCCGGGCCGGAAGGCGGGTGCACTCGTCGTGCTCGTCGATGGCGCCCTCGTGCTCTACGTCGAGCGCGGCGGCAAGACCGTGGTTGCCTTCGAGACGGATGAGGCCAGGCTCGCGGCCGCCACGGCGAGCCTGGCTGCTCTGGTCACAACGGGTCGCATCCAGAAAATCGCGGTCGAAACGGCCAACGGCGTGTTCGTCATGGGCACCGAGGTGGGTGCGGCTCTGCGCGCCGCGGGATTCACCGAGACTCCAAAAGGGCTGAGGCTTCGTGCCTGAGGGCGATACCGTCTATCGCACGGCCCGAACCCTCGACCAGGCGCTGCGCGGCAGTATTCTCACCGGCTGCGACATCCGCGTGCCAGCCTTCGCGACCGTCGATCTCACGGGCCAGACCGTGCACGAGGTCGTCAGTCGCGGCAAACATCTGCTGCACCGGGTCGGCGAGACGAGCATCCACTCGCATCTGAAAATGGAGGGCGCCTGGCACCTGTACCGGCCCGGCACGCGGTGGCAGCGGCCGGCGTTCCAGGCGCGCATTGTGCTGCAGACCCTGGACTGGGTCGCGGTCGGGTTCGAGCTTGGTGTGCTGGAGCTGGTTCCCACCCGGGCCGAGTCGGAGGTGGTCGGCTATCTCGGACCCGACCTGCTCGACACCGAATGGAGTGCGGTCAACAGCGCCGAGGCGGCCACTCGCCTCGCTGCTCGGCCCGAACAACCGGTCATTCTGGCCCTCGCCGACCAGCGCAATCTGGCCGGACTCGGCAACGTCTATGTCAACGAACTCTGCTTTCTGCGCGGACTATTGCCGACCCGGCCCCTGGCCGAGGTTACCGACGTCCCCGGACTCGTCGCCCTGGCCCGGCGCCTGCTCCTGGCCAATAAAGACCGCGACGAACGCACGACCACCGGCAACCTGCGCCGCGGCACCCAGACCTGGGTCTACGGGCGAGGCGGTCAGGCGTGCCGACGCTGCGGAACCCACATTCAACGCAGCACTCTCGGTCGCAGCGATGTCGAGCAGCGCAATACATTCTGGTGCCCGCACTGCCAGACCTGACTCAAGCTGCGCAGAACGGATGCCGTCGGTCGGGTGACCGGCGGCATCCGTTCGTGAGGGGAGGAATCAGTTGACCGGGCCGGTGAGCTTCTCGCCGGGGCCTTCGCCGATCGCGTCGGGAAAGGCGGACGCCTCGCGGAACGCCAGCTGCAGTGAGCGCAGCCCGTCGCGCAGGCTACCCGCATGAAGGCTGGAGATGTCGGGAGCGGCAGCCGTGACCAGCCCGGCCAGAGCAGTGATCAGTTTGCGCGCCTCGTCAAGGTCGATCTGGGCATCGGGATCGTCGGCGAGCCCGCACTTGACGGCGGCCGCGCTCATCAGGTGCACCGCGGCCGTGGTGATGATCTCGACAGCGGCCACATCAGCGATATCGCGCGTTGCCTGTGCTGCATCCTGCTCAAAATCCGTATCTTGCTCAAAACTGGGGCTCACTGCATTCCTCTGCTAGGCTTGTCTTTGGTTCCGAGACAATAGTCTCGGTACGAAAGTGGAGAATCTCCCACCCGCGCATACCGCTTCATCAAGGTTACCGGGTAGATTGCACTCCGCCGTCGCGTTATCGCCTCCCTCGGGAAGGTGGCAGCGTGAGGGTAGACAGGGTGCCGTGTGGAACACATCAACGAAAAAGTTGGCGTGGAAATCGCGTGATTTTCCTCTCTTCGTCCCCAGGCGGCATCCGCTGTCTGGTTGTGATCACGAAGTTAACCAAGAGGAGAGACGCATCAGCGATCCCCGTACAAATGACCGTATACGCGTCCCCGAAGTTCGTCTCGTTGGTCCCAACGGCGAGCAGGTCGGGGTCGTGGCGATTGATGTTGCCCTGCGCCTGGCACAGGATGCCGACCTCGACCTCGTCGAAGTTGCACCCGAAGCCAAGCCGCCCGTGGCCAAGATCATGGACTACGGCAAGTTCAAGTACGAGGCTGCGCAAAAGGCCAAGGAGGCCAGGCGCAACCAGGCGAACACGATCCTGAAAGAGGTTCGTTTCCGTCTCAAGATTGATACGCACGACTACGAGACCAAGCGCAAACGCGCCGAAGGCTTCCTGAAGAGCGGTGACAAGGTCAAGGCCATGATTCTTTTTCGTGGCCGTGAACAGTCCCGGCCTGATCAGGGCGTACGACTGCTCCAAAAATTTGCCGAGGATGTCGCCGAGTACGGTTCCGTGGAATCGACTCCGATGATCGACGGTCGAAACATGGTCATGGTGATTGGCCCGTTGAAAAACAAGTCAGAAGCCAAGGCCGAGATCAACGCCCACAAGGCTGCCGAGAAGGCAGACAAGGTCGCCGATAAGGCAGACAAGGTTGCCGACAAGGCAGCGAAACAGGAGGAACCACATGCCTAAGATGAAGACCCACTCCGGAACCAAGAAGCGTTTCAAGGTCACCGGAAGCGGAAAGATCATGAAGCAGCAGGCCGGGCTTCGTCACAACCTCGAAGTCAAGAGCACGCAGCGCAAGTCCCGTTTGAACCAGGACCAGGTGCTGGCCAAGTCAGACCAGAAGGTCATCAAGAAGCTTCTCGGTCTGTAACACCAGGCCCCCGTAACGAATAAGGATTTGTAAAAAATGGCAAGAGTAAAGAGGGCCGTAAACGCCCACAAGAGTCGCCGCGTTATTCTCGAACGCGCCAAGGGCTACCGCGGACAGCGTTCACGCCTGGTCACCAAGGCGAAGGAGCAGCTCACTCACTCCTTCACCTATAGCTACCGTGACCGTCGCGCACGCAAGGGTGACTTCCGTCGCCTGTGGATCCAGCGGATCAACGCTGCGTCGCGCGCCAATGGCCTGACCTACAACCGTCTGATCCAGGGCCTCGGCCTGGCCGGCATCGAGGTTGACCGTCGTATCCTCGCCGACCTGGCCGTCAACGAGGCAGCGACGTTCGCCGCCCTCGTTGAGAGCGCCAAGGCAGCCCTTCCCGCCGACACGTCGGCACCGAAGGTCGCCGTCAAGGCGTAATGCTTCACCGTGATTGACCACCACCGGCTGCCTCCTGGGCGTGAACGTGGTGAATCGGTCAGAATTCCACAGTGAGGAGCGGGCGACCTGGTCGCCCGCTCCTTTTCTGCAAGTAAACTTGCCACATGCTTGATAATCCACGTTCACCGCGCGTCCGTGCCGTCGCAAAACTTGCCAAGCGCGACGCGCGCCTCGAGTCCGGTCTCTTTCTGCTCGAAGGCCCGCAGGCCGTCTCAGAAGCCCTCACCTTTCGCCCAGAGCTCGTCGTGGAGCTGTTCGCCACGCCGACCGCGCTCGATCGCTATACCGATCTGGCCCAGAAGGCCGTCGACGCCCAGGTCGAGGTGGAGTTCGTCTCCGAAGAGGTACTCGAGGCCATGGCCGACACGGTCACCCCGCAGGGCTTCGTGGCTGTCTGCCACCAGTTCCCCACCTCGGTCAAGAAGATCTTCAACGCTGCCCCCAAGCTCGTCGCCATTCTCGAAGAGGTGCGCGACCCCGGCAACGCCGGCACCATCATTCGGGCAGCGGATGCCGCCGGCGCGGACGCCGTCATCCTCACCGGTCGCAGCGTTGACCTGTACAACCCCAAGGTCATCCGTTCCTCGACCGGCTCCATTTTTCACCTCCCTGTCGCCATCGCGGGTGATCTCTCCGACGTGCTGGACCGTGCTCGCTCCGCCGGCCTGCAGCTGTTCGCCGCCGACATCAAGGGTTCCGACCTGCTTTCCGCCCGCAATGAGGGGCTGCTCGCCGCTCCGACGGTGTGGCTGTTCGGCAACGAGGCCCGCGGCCTGACCGACGAAGACCTCGCCCGGGTCGACCGCAGCGTCAGCGTGCCGATCTACGGCGAGGCTGAGTCGATGAACCTGGCGACCGCGGCATCCGTTTGCCTGTACGAAAGCGCGTTCGCCCAGCGCGCCTGACCTGCCGTTCCGAACAAAAACTCGATGCCCGGACTGCTCCGTCCGGGCATCTGGCATGCCCGGGGCGAGTGTGCTCGGGCATGGCCGAGCCGACCCTTTTTCTGCGGCGACCGAGCCGCTGGACGGGCCGGCTGGTGCCCGGCCGGAGACCGCCGGCTGACCTGCTACATAGCACAGACGACGGATGGCTGGACTGTTACAAATGCGTTACTGTCCGGGAATTTGGCACCCCTCATCCGGTGATCTGTTCTAAGTTGGGGGGTATGGAGCCAATAGATTCGTCCCCGGCCACCTCGAATATCACCGTTCGTCGGGGCGAACCGCTAGTCGTCGTCAAGGACATCAACAAGCACTACGGAGAACTGCACGTTCTCAAGAACATCAACGCCGTAGTCAACCGCGGCGAGGTGGTCGTCGTGATCGGACCAAGTGGGTCGGGAAAATCGACGCTCTGCCGGGCCATCAACCGCCTCGAGACCATCGATGGCGGCGTCATCACCATCGATGGCGTCAAGCTTCCGGAAGAGGGCAAAGCCCTCGCCCACCTGCGTGCGGACGTCGGCATGGTCTTTCAGGCCTTCAACCTGTTTGCGCACAAGACCGTGCTTGAAAATGTGACCCTCGGTCCGATCAAGGTGCGCGGCCTCAAGAAAGCCGACGCCGAGAAGAAGGCGATGGCACTGCTCGACCGTGTCGGAGTAGCCAACCAGGCGCAGAAGATGCCCGCACAGTTATCCGGTGGCCAGCAACAGCGCGTCGCCATTGCGCGTGCCCTGGCCATGGATCCGAAGGTCATCCTTCTCGACGAGCCGACCAGTGCCCTCGACCCGGAGATGATCAATGAGGTGCTCGAGGTCATGGTCGACCTCGCCAACGACGGTATGACCATGATCGTCGTGACGCACGAGATGGGCTTCGCCCGCAAGGCCGCAGACCGCGTCATTTTCATGGCGGAGGGCGAAATCGTCGAGGAGACCTCCCCGGAGGAATTCTTCACGAACCCGCAGAGCACCCGCGCTCAGGACTTCCTCTCCAAAATTCTCGACCACTAAAACTTTCTTCCACTAGATCTCTTGTCCACCAGTCAGTGTGCAAGATCGTCCAGAGCACCTCACAGTAATCAGGAGCAGACACAAATGAGACTCAAAAAAGGCCTTGCAATTTCGGCCCTTGCCCTCGCCAGCGCACTCGTACTCAGCGGTTGCACCGACTCCGGGGCAACCACCGACACGGTCGACGTAGCCGACGCCCCCGAATTCGAAGCGGGAACTACCATGGCCGCCCTCGCCGAAGCCGGCGAGATCACCATCGGCACCAAGTTCGACCAGCCGCTCTTCGGCCTCAAGGGCACGGGAGACCCCATCGGCTTCGACATCGAGATCGGCAAGCTCGTCGCCGGTGCGCTCGGAATCAGCGCCGACAACATCAACTGGATCGAAACCATCTCCGCGAACCGCGAGCCGTTCATCATCAACGGCCAGGTCGATATGGTTGTCGCCACCTACACGATCAACGATACGCGCAAGGAATCCGTCTCCTTCGCCGGACCGTATTACTCGGCCGGGCAGGACCTGCTCGTGCTCGCGGGCAACACCGACATTACCGGCCCAGAGGACCTCGCCGGTAAGGCTGTTTGCACCGTGAGCGGTTCTACTTCGGAGAAGAACATCGCCGAGTACACGACGGACATCATCGCCACGGATGCTTATTCCAACTGCCTCGGCCCGCTGCGCAGCGGCGAAGTCGCCGCTGTGACCACCGATAACGTGATTCTCGCGGGCCTCGCCGACCAGAACGGTGATGAGTTCGAGGTCGTCAACAACCCGTTTACCGAGGAGCCCTACGGTATCGGCGTTGCGCTCGAAGACACGGAGTTCCGTAACTTCATCAACGATGTACTCGAAGCCTCCTACGAAGACGGAACGTGGGTGAAAGCCTGGGAAGCCACCGCGGGCAGCGTTCTCGACACCCCAGAGCCGCCGGCCGTCGACCGCTACTAGGTCGATTGCAGCAGCAGCGCACTCGCGCTCAGTCCGGATGGCCCGTTCGTCTCACGGACGGGCCATCCGGGTGAACCCGCACTACGATCTATCCGGTCGCTCACACAGTTTTACATCTACAGAAGGGGAGGTGAGTTGTGGACGCAGTTATCGACAACCTGCCGTTGTTCTTGGAAGGCTTCCGGAACACGCTGGGCCTCCTCGCTGTCGCCGGCGTGGGCGCATTCATCCTCGGCGTGCTCGTCGCCGCAATGCGCATCTCACCCGTGGCATCGCTCCGGGCCTTCGCCACGGTTTACACCGAAATTGTGCGTAACACACCGCTCACGCTCGTGTTGTTCTTCTGCGCCTACCTGCTGCCCTACCTGCAATTCTCGCCGGGGTACTTTCAGCTCGCTGCGATCGGCCTGACGGTGTACACCTCGCCGTTCGTCGCCGAAGCGCTGCGCTCCGGCGTCAACGGCGTGCACGTGGGCCAGGCCGAGGCCGCCCGTAGTGTCGGCCTGACCTTTGGCCAGACGCTCTCCTTTATCGTTCTGCCGCAGGCGTTCCGAATGGTGATCCCCCCGCTGATCAACGTGTTCATCGCCCTGGCCAAGAACACCTCGGTCGCCGGCGCATTCTTCGTCTTTGAACTTTTCGGGGCGGCTCGCCGTATCACCAACGATCGTGGGGACGCCGTCATTGCGATCCTGCTCGCGGTTGCCGCGTTCTACCTCATCATCACCATTCCTTTGGGCTTCATCGCCGGCAGGATCGAGAAGAAGGTGGCGGTACTCCGATGACCTCCGTGCTCTACGACGTTCCCGGCCCCCGAGCCCGCTTCCGCTCCAAGATCTTCTCCGTCGTCGGCGTCGTCATCATTGTTGGTGCTTTGCTGACCCTGATCGTGGTTTTGGGCCTTCCCAAGACGAGTGCCAACGGGGCCGTGCAGCCCGGCATCTGGGATGCCTCCCGTTGGGACGTCCTCAACGACGTGCAGGTCTGGCGCACCCTGGGCATCGGCGCCTTAAACACGCTGCGGATGGCCTTCGTCGCGGCGGCTTTTGCCCTCGTGATCGGCGTTCTCTTCTCCTTCGGCCGTTCCTCCGGCGCCGCCTGGATCCGCATCCCGACCACGATCGTGCTCGAATTCTTCCGCGGCATGCCCGTGCTGCTGATGATGCTGTTCATCCTGCTGGTCTTCTCTACCGGTTCGTTCTGGGCCGGCGTGGCCGCCCTGGCCGTCTATAACGGTGCAATCATTGGCGAGGCCCTGCGCGCGGGCATCAACGCCCTGCCGAGCGGACAGCGTGAAGCTGGGCTGGCCATCGGCCTGACGCCGATCGCGACGCGTTTTCGCATCGAATTTCCGCAGGCGTTCCGCCAGATGCTTCCGATCATCATCGCGCAGCTGGTTGTGCTGCTCAAGGACACCTCGCTGGCTTTTGTGGTCGGCTACCCCGAACTGATGCGCTCCGGAAACTACAACCTGGGTACCTTCTTCGGCAACCAATACCAGTTCTCGTTCTTCTTCGTCGTGCTTGCCATCTACCTGACGATGAACCTGTCGCTGTCTTGGCTGGCCCGCCGAATCGCCAAGCGCACCGGGCCACAGGCTGGCAAGCTCATCAAACCCGACCCTACGCCGCCGATCGACCCGAACCTCGTCGACCCGCGCGCACTGGGTGCGCAGAGCAGAGGCCAGTAGCAAGCCCGCTAAACTTGGGCCTTGTGTCTGTTCCCAGCGTTCCCCCAGAGCCCACCACACCATCCGATCCGGCGGCACCTGACGCCGTCGCATCCGCTCAGCCGGAGCCGTTGATCTCCGAAGACGCCGTCAACGCCGCGGTTGACGCGGCATTAGCCGCCATCGCTGCCGCCACTACGACCGCCGCGCTCAAGCGTGTGCGCAGCGAGCACGCGGGGGAGTCGTCGCCGTTGTCGAAGCTCAACGCGCTCATGCGCAGCGTGCCCGGAAACCAGAAGGCCGCCGCCGGCAAGCTCGTCGGCCAGGCCCGCGGCGCTGTCACGAAGGCGCTGACCGCCCGCGAAGACGAGATCGGTGCGATTGAAGCCGCCGCCCGGCTGCTCGCCGAAACGGTGGACGTGACGGCCGCAGCATCCGCTTGGAAAGCCGGGGCGCGGCATCCGATTTCACTGCTGACCGAACGGGCCGCCGACGTGTTTGTGGCCATGGGCTGGGAAGTAGCCGAAGGACCGGAGCTTGAGAGCGAATGGTTCAACTTCGACGGGCTCAACTTCGACGAGGACCACCCCGCCCGCGCCATGCAGGACACCTTCTTCGTCGAACCGACGGATGCCCACCTCGTTTTGCGCACGCAGACCTCGCCCGTGCAGCTGCGCGCGTTGCTCAGCCGCGAGCTTCCGGTGTACGTGGTCGCGCCCGGACGGGTGTTTCGCACCGATGAGCTCGACGCGACGCACACGCCGGTGTTCCACCAGATCGAGGGCATCGCCATCGACAAGGGCCTCACCATGGCGAACCTGCGCGGCACGCTCGACCACTTCGTGCAGGCCTTGTTCGGCCCCGAAGCCAAGGTACGCCTGCGCCCGAACTACTTTCCGTTCACCGAACCGAGCGCCGAGCTCGACGTCTGGCACCCGACCTTCAAGGACGGCGCGCGCTGGATCGAGTGGGGCGGCTGCGGCATGGTGCACCCTAACGTGCTGCGCTCCGCCGGAATCGACCCCGAGGTGTACTCCGGGTTCGCGTTCGGCGTCGGCGTGGAACGAGCAGTGATGTTTAGAAATGACGTAAAGGACATGCACGACATGGTCGAAGGCGATATCCGGTTCAGCCAGCAGTATGGGATGACGATCTAATGCGGGTACCACTGTCCTGGCTCGGCGAATTCGTCGACCTCGCGCCCGGCACGACGCCGGAAGACGTGCACGCCGCTCTCGTCAGTGTCGGCCTCGAAGAAGAAGACATCCACCGCTTCGAGGTGTCCGGCCCGATCGTGGTCGGCGAGGTACTCGAATTCGTCGGCGAAGAGCAGAGCAACGGCAAGACCATCAACTGGTGCCAGGTGCGCGTAGCCCCCGAGGGTGAACTCGCCGCCGACGGCGGCCCGGCGGTGCACGGCATTATCTGTGGTGCGCACAACTTCGCCGTCGGCGACAAGGTCGTTGTGACCCTGCCCGGCGCCTCGCTGCCGGGACCGTTTCCGATCGCCGCCCGCAAAACGTACGGCCACGTCTCCGACGGTATGATCGCCTCGGCCCGTGAACTCGGCCTTGGCGACGAGCACGATGGCATTCTGCTGCTGTCATCGCTCGGCATCGACGCCCCGGTGGGAACGGATGCCATCCCCCTGCTGGGCCTGGACGACAGCGCCGTCGAGATCAACGTGACGCCTGACCGCGGCTACGCCTTCTCCATTCGCGGCGTCGCCCGCGAATATTCGCACGCGACCGGCGTACCGTTTCGGGACCCCGCACTCGCCCTCACCGTCGTGGCTCCGGTCACTCGGTTCCCGGTCACGATCGACGACCAGGCCCCGATTCGGGACCGGACCGGTGCGACGGTGTTCGTGACCCGCGTCGTGCGCGGCGTCGACCCGACCCGGCCAACCCCGGCCTGGATGATGGCCCGGTTGGGGCTGGTCGGCATCCGCTCGATCTCGCTCGTAGTCGACGTGACCAACTACGTGATGTTCGAGCTCGGCCAGCCGCTGCACGGCTACGACCTCGACAAGCTGGCCGGCGGCATCATCGTGCGACGCGCGATCGCCGGCGAGAAATTCACCACGCTCGACGCCGTCACCCGCACGCTCAACATCGAAGATCTGCTGATCACCGACGAATCCGGGCCAATAGGCCTGGCCGGAGTGATGGGAGGGGCGAACACCGAGATCAGCTCGGAGACCGTCAATGTGCTCGTCGAGGCCGCCAACTTCGACCCGGTGTCCATTGCGCGCTCGGCCCGCCGCCACAAGCTGCCCAGCGAGGCGAGCAAGCGGTTCGAACGCGGCGTCGACCCGCAGGTTGCTGCCGTTGCCGCCGCCCGCGTGGTGCAGCTGCTGGTGGAACTTGCCGGGGGAGTTGCCGACAACCTCGGGTCGGTTTACAACGAGGCGCCGGCCGCACAGCCGATTCTGCTGCCGACCGGATTCGTGTCGGGCCTGATCGGCTTTGCCTACACCGGCGACGAGGTGCGTGCTGCCCTGGTCGACGTCGGTGCCTCCCTCGAGGAAGCCGACGGCGACCTGCAGGTCACTCCGCCGAGCTGGCGCCCCGACCTCACCGACAAGTGGACCCTGGCCGAAGAGGTCGCCCGCATTGTCGGGTACGACAAGATTCCCTCGGTTCTGCCGGTCGCGCCGCCCGGCCGCGGCCTGACGCACACCCAGACGCTGCGCCGCACGGTCGCGCAGACCCTCGCCGCCACCGGCCACAGTGAGGTGCTGACCTATCCGTTCGTCTCCGAGCAGGCGAACAACCTGTTCGGTGTGGCCGTCGTGCCGTCGCAGACGGATACTGACAGCACCGACGGTGCTGCGGCATCCGCTGCACCGGTCGCGGTGCCCCAGATGAAGGTCGCCAACCCGCTCGACGGTGAGGCGCCGTACTTGCGCACCTCGATCCTGCCCGGAATGCTGCAGATCGCGCACCGCAACCGTTCTCGCGGGCTCGTCGATGTGGCCATCTACGAGCAGGGCCTGGTCTTTCGGCCCGTGGCCGGGGTGAGCTACGGCATGGCTGTGCTTCCCGCCGGGGCCGCACGTCCGAGCACGCAGGATGAGGCGGCGCTGAACGCGGGAATTGTGCCGCAGCCGCTTCTGGTTGGCGTCGTTCTCATCGGCAACGACGTGCGGCACCAGCCGGGCCAGGCTGCCGTCGCCGCCGGCTGGCAGTCGGCGCTGGCCGCCGTGCAGCAGGTGGCGCTGGCCACCGGGGTGCGCATCGAGGTTCGCCAGGGTCGGCACCCGGCGATGCATCCCGGGCGCACCGCCGAACTGTTCGTCGCTGCTCCGGGCACCACCGCCACGGTGTCGGTCGGATTTGCCGGCGAACTACTGCCCGCGGTAGCCGACGACTACGACCTGCCCGCAGTCGTCGCCGTCGCAGAGATTAACCTCGCGCTCGTCTTCGCGCAGGCCGGAGTGATCAATACGGTCACGCCGATCCGCACGATGCCCGCCGCCACCCAGGACCTCTCGCTCGTCGTGGCGGCCTCCGTGCCGGCTGCTGACCTGCGTGCGGCCGTGGCGGAGGGCGCCGGTGACCTGCTCGAGAGCATCGAACTGGTCGATGACTACCGCGGTGCCGGAGTCGAACCCGGCCAGAAATCACTCACCTTCGCGCTGCGTTTTCGCGGCGAGGAACGCACGCTGACCGCTGCCGAAGCCAGCGCTGCGCGCCTGGCCGGTGTCGCTCTCGCGGACGACCGGTTCGGCGCGACCCTGCGCGAGTAAACGCTGGTGAGCGGATGCCGCGGCCCGACCCTGCGGGGTCGGCCCGCGGCATCCGCTGTTCGGGCTGCGAGGTTCAGCGTTCGGATGCGGCCGGGACCGCACCGAACTCGCGCATGACGCCGCGCGCCGATGCGGAACCGGGGCCGCCGGGGCCGCGCTAGGTTTAACCCATGGTTTTTTCGGTGGCAGTGGCGGGCGCGAGCGGGTATGCGGGCGGCGAACTGCTGCGGCTGCTCGCCGGACACCCCGAATTCGAGGTGCGCACGGTCACCGCGCACAGCAATGCCGGGCAGCTCCTCATCGATGTGCAACCATCGCTGCGTTCCCTCGCCCACCTGACCCTGGTCGACACGACCCCGCAAAACCTCAGCGGGCATGACGTCGTCTTCGTCGCCCTGCCGCACGGAAAATCCGGCGAGCTGACCGCGCACCTGCCGGCCGACACCCTCGTCATCGACTGCGGCGCCGACCATCGCCTCGAGAACCCCGACGACTGGGCCGCGTTCTACGGCGGCGACTACTTTGGCGCCTGGAGCTACGGCGTACCCGAACTGCTGATCGGCACCGGCAAGCAGCGCGACCGACTGGTCGGTGCCCGCCGCATCGCCGCCCCCGGTTGCAACGCCAGCACGGTCGCCCTCGCCCTGGCTCCCGGCATCCAGGCCAGCGTGATCGAGGCGCAGGACCTCGTCGCGGTGCTCGCCGTCGGCCCGAGCGGTGCCGGCAAGAGCCTGAAGCTACCCAACCTCGCGGCCGAGATCCTCGGCTCGGCCAACCCCTACGCCGTCGGCGGCACCCACCGGCACATTCCCGAGATCGTGCAGTCGTTGCGCTGGGCCGGCTCCGAAACCAACGCCACCATCTCGTTCACCCCGGTGATCGTGCCGATGGCTCGCGGTATCCTCGCCACCGCGACCGCTCGAATTGTGCCGGGCACCAGCGCCGCGGTCGTGCGTGCCGCCTGGCAGAGCGCCTACGCCGACGAACCGTTCGTGCACCTGCTGCCCGAGGGGCACTTTCCGCGCACGGCTGACGTTATCGGCGCGAACACAGCCCTGATCGGCCTGGCCGTCGACGTAGCAGCCGGCCGGGTCGTCACGATCACCGCCATCGATAATCTTGTTAAGGGCACCGCCGGCGCTGCCATCCAATCCGCCAACATTGCCCTGGGCCTGACCGAAACGCTCGGTCTGACCCTGAATGGAGTTGCTCCGTGAGTGTCACCCTTCCCGCCGGTTTTGCTGCTGCCGGTGTCACCGCCGGCCTGAAAAAGTCCGGCGGGCTCGACCTCGCCCTCGTGCAAAATCTCGGTCCGCTGCAGAACGCCGCGACCGTGTTCACGAGCAACCGCTGCCAGGCCAACCCCGTCATCTGGAGCACCCAGGTCATGAGCGACGGCCGGGTCAGCGCGATCGTGCTCAACTCGGGCGGTGCCAACTGTTATACCGGCAGCATCGGCTTCCAGACCACCCATGCCACCGCCGAAGCGGTCGCCACGCGCCTCGACATCTCCTCCGGCGACGTACTGGTCTGCTCCACCGGGCTGATCGGAGAACAGCTCGACCTCGACCTCGTCACCGCCGGCGTCTGGGACGCTACCCTCGCCATCAAAACGGATGCCGCCACCACGCCCGAAGCCGGCCTCCTGGCCGCGCAGGCTATCATGACCACCGACACTCGCCCGAAGCAGGCCTCCCACACCTCGCCTCACGGCTGGAGCATTGGCGCAATGGCCAAGGGTGCCGGTATGCTCGCGCCGGGACTGGCCACGATGCTCGTCGTCATCACGACCGACGCCGTGCTCAGCTCGACCGACCTCGACACTGCGCTCCGCGCGGCGACCCGGGTCACTTTCGACCGCCTCGATTCCGATGGCTGCATGTCGACCAACGACACCGTGAGCCTGCTCTGCTCCGGGGCGAGTGCCGTCCCCACCGACCACGCGGAATTCAGCAAAGCGCTCACCGACACCTGCCGCGACCTGGTCCTGCAGCTGCAGGGTGACGCCGAGGGCGCCGCGCACGACGTGGCGATCACGGTCACCAACGCCGTCTCCGACGACGAAGCCGTCACCGTGGCCCGTGCGGTCTCGCGTAGCAACCTGTTCAAGTCGGCCATCTTCGGCAACGACCCCAACTGGGGCCGAGTGCTCGCCGCCGTCGGAACGGTACCGGTTCAGGACGCCGCATTCGACCCCTACGGCATCGATGTCGCCATCAACGGTGTGCAGGTCTGCACAGCGGGGGAGCCCGACCAGCCGCGCGAACTCGTCGACCTCTCGGGCCGCGCCGTGACTGTATTGATCGACCTGCACGCGGGTAGTGAAACGGCCACGCTGTGGACCAACGACCTCACCCACGATTACGTCGAAGAGAACAGCGCGTACTCGAGCTGAATATGACCGACATCACCCACGCAGACGAAACCAGCCAGGCCGAAGCATCCGTCAAAGCCGCGACGCTGATCGAAGCGCTGCCCTGGCTCAAACGCTTTCACGACCAGATCATCGTCGTGAAATTCGGCGGCAACGCCATGGTCAGCGAAGAGCTGCAACGCGCCTTCGCCGAGGACATGGTTTACCTGCGCTACGCCGGAATTCGCCCGGTCGTCGTGCACGGCGGCGGCCCGCAAATCTCGGCCATGCTCAAGCGCCTCGGCATCGAGAGCGAGTTTCGCGGCGGCTACCGGGTGACCACGCCCGAAGCGATGGACGTGGTGCGCATGGTGCTCACCGGCCAGATCAACCGCGACCTGGTCAGCCACATCAACCAGCACGGTCCGCTCGCCGCCGGACTGTCCGGCGAAGACGCCGGCCTGTTCCGCGGAAGACGTCGCGGCGTGGTCATCGACGACGAAGAAGTCGACCTCGGACTGGTCGGCGACGTCATCGACGTCGACCCCGAAGCGGTGCTCGCCCAGCTCGCGGCAGGCCGCATCCCGGTGGTCTCGTCGATCGCCCCCGATACGGATGTCCCCGGCCAGTCCCTCAACGTCAACGCCGACGCTGCTGCTGCCGCACTCGCGATCGCGCTCGGCGCGGCGAAGCTCGTGATTCTCACCGACGTCGCCGGGCTGTACCGAGACTGGCCGAACCGGGATTCGCTGGTGTCGATCATCGACGTGGTCGAGCTGCGCGGTCTGCTTCCGCAGCTGGAATCAGGCATGATCCCCAAAATGACCGCCTGCCTCGACGCCGTCGAGGGCGGCGTCGCCAAGGCCGCGATCATCGACGGGCGAGTGCCGCACTCGATCCTGCTCGAAATTTTTACTGGAAGCGGCATCGGCACGGAGGTAGTACCCGCATGACTCAACATCCCTGGCAAGACCGTTTCGCCGACGCGATGATGAAAACCTTCAGCCCGCCGTTGGCCATGCTCGTGCGCGGTGAGGGCTGCTATGTCTGGGACGAAAAAGGCACCCAGTACCTCGACTTTCTGGCCGGCATCGCCGTGAACTCGCTCGGCCACGCCCACCCCGAGGTCGTCGCCGCCGTCACGAAGCAGATCGGCACGATCAGCCACGTCTCCAACTATTTCGCCACGCCGCCCCAGATCGAGCTGGCCGAACGTCTCAAGCGCATCACCGGCGCCGGCGACGAAGGTCGGGTTTACTTCTGCAACTCCGGTGCCGAGGCCAACGAGGCCGCGTTCAAACTGGCCCGCCTCAACAATAAGGGCCACCGCAACCGCATTATTTCGCTGCACGACTCCTTCCACGGTCGCACCATGGGAGCCCTCGCGCTCTCCGGCAAACCGCACATGCGCGAGGCCTTCGAACCGGTTCCCGGCGGCGTCGAACACATCGACAGCACGATCAAGGCACTCGAAGCGACCATCGACACCACCGTCGCCGCACTGTTTCTCGAACCGGTCAAGGGCGAGGCCGGCGTCATCGACCTGCCCGATGGCTATCTGAAGCGTGCGCGGGAGCTGTGCACCGAGCACGGTGTGCTGCTCATCCTCGATGAGATCCAGACCGGCATCGCTCGTTCCGGCGCCTGGTTCGCCTACAACCACGCCGACATTCTTCCGGATGCTGTCACCATCGCCAAAGGGATGGGCGGCGGTGTTCCCATTGGTGCGCTCGTCACCTTTGGCTGGGCCTCCGAACTGTTTCGCCGTGGCCAGCACGGCTCGACCTTCGCCGGGAATCCGCTGGTGACCGCGACCGCGAACGCGGTGCTCGGCGTGATCGAACGCGACGATCTCGCCGCCAACGCCACCTTAAGGGGCCAGCAGCTGCGCGAGATCATTCTCGGTTTCAAGTCTCCCTGGATCGAGGAAGTGCGTGGGCGCGGACTGCTGCTCGGCATCGGCCTGACCGAACCGGTCGCGTTGAAGCTGGGAGCTGCCGCTTTGGCCGAGGGCCTGATCGTCAACGCCGCCAATGAGACCAGCATTCGAATCGCCCCACCGCTGATCGTGGGTGACACCGAACTCGCCGACTTCCAGGACCGGTTCGGGCGAGCCCTGGCCAGCCTCTAGGCTGGACGAATCCCTCTGTGCTTGCTGGGAACCGTGCGGGGCCGCTGGAGCGGCATCCGCTTGCCCGCTAAAAGCATTCCAACCGAAAGTGACACCGTGACCCGCCATTTCCTGCGCGACGACGACATCTCCCCGGCCGAACAGGCCGAGATTCTCGACCTGGCCCTGGAGCTGAAGCGAGACCGATTCGCGGTGCGCCCGCTCGATGGCCCGCAGACCGTGGCGGTCATTTTCGACAAGTCTTCGACCCGCACCCGGGTGTCCTTCGCGGTCGGCATCGCCGACCTCGGCGGCAGCCCGCTCATCATCAGCACCGCGAACAGCCAGCTCGGCGGCAAGGAAACCGCCGCCGACACCGCTCGCGTGTTGGAACGCCAGGTCGCCGCAATCGTCTGGCGCACCTACGGTCAGGCCGGACTCGAAGAAATGGCGCTCGGTACCACGGTGCCGGTCATCAACGCGCTCAGCGATGATTTTCACCCCTGCCAGCTGCTCGCCGACCTGCTTACCATCCGGGAACACCGCGGCGACCTGGCCGGTCAGACCCTCGCCTTTCTCGGCGACGGCGCCTGCAACATGGGCCAGTCCTACCTGCTCGCCGGCGCGACTGCGGGGATGCACGTGCGTATCGCGTCGCCGGTCGGGTACACCCCCACCGATCAGGTCGTAGCGGATGCGACCGCCATCGCCGCCCAGACCGGCGGCTCTGTCGCGCTGTTCACTGACCCGCGCGAGGCCGTCACCGGTGTCGATGTGGTCATCACCGATACCTGGGTGTCGATGGGTAAGGAAGAGGAGAAGGCCGCGCGCCTCGGCGACCTCGGCCGGTACCGGGTCGACGCGGAACTGATGAGCCTGGCCAAGCCGGGCGCGCACTTCATGCACTGCCTGCCGGCCGACCGCGGCTACGAGGTGACCGCCGACGTCATCGACGGCCCGCAGAGCATCATCTGGGACGAGGCGGAGAACCGCCTGCACGCCCAGAAGGCGCTGTTGGTCTGGCTGCTCGCCCACAACGCGGCCTGACCGACCCGAGCGCGGCCATCCGCTCTCATGCTTTCTGACCGGGCCCGGGCCCGGACACTGGGCCCACGATAGATCATGGGCCCGCTTTCCGGGCCCGGGCCCGGAAAGAGTGAGAGAAGCGGGCGGGCGACCGGGCGACCGGCGGGCCGCGCCACAGCACGTAAACTTTAGACAGATCAAGATTTTAGGGAGAACCATGGCGGAACGCGTTGTACTCGCATACTCGGGCGGACTGGATACCTCGGTCGGCATCGGCTGGCTCAAAGATGCCACCGGCAAAGAGGTTGTAGCCCTCGCCGTCGACGTCGGACAGGAGGGCGAAGACATGGACGTAATCCGTCAGCGCGCCCTCGACTGCGGCGCCGTCGAATCCATCGTCATCGACGCCAAGGACGAGTTCGCCAACGACTACATCATCCCGACACTCAAGGCCAACGCCCTGTACCAGAAGCGTTATCCGCTCGTTTCGGCCATCAGCCGCCCGCTGATCGCCAAGTACCTCGCCTCCACTGCCAAGGAACTCGGCGCCGACAGCGTCGCCCACGGCTGCACCGGTAAGGGCAACGACCAGGTTCGATTCGAAGCCGCCGTCGCCGCGCTCGCCCCCGAGCTGACCTCGCTCGCCCCGGTGCGCGACTTCGCGCTGACCCGCGACAAAGCCATCGAGTACGCCGCCAAGCACGACCTGCCCATCGTGCAGTCCAAGAAGAGCCCGTACTCGGTCGACCAGAACGTCTGGGGTCGCGCCGTCGAGACCGGATTCCTCGAAGATCCGTGGAACGCGCCGATCGAAGACCTCTACACCTACACGCAGGACCCGTCGGTCACCCGCGCCCCGACCGAGGTCGTCATCTCCTTCGAGCAGGGTGTGCCCGTCGCCATCGACGGCAAGAAGGTCACCCCGCTGCAGATGATCCAGCTCATGAACCGTCTCGCCGGCGACCAGGGTGTCGGTCGCATCGACATCGTCGAGGACCGTCTGGTCGGCATTAAGAGCCGTGAAATCTACGAAGCCCCCGCGGGAATGGCGCTCATCGCCGCCCACGAAGAGCTCGAGAACATGACCGTCGAACGTGACGTCGCCCGCTACAAGCGCGGCGTCGAGAGCAAATGGGCCGAGCTCGTCTACGACGGCCTGTGGTTCTCCGGCCTGAAGAAGAGCCTCGACGTGTTCATCGAGGACACTCAGAAGTACGTGACCGGCGACATCCGTTTGAAAATGCACGCCGGCACTGCCGTCGTCACGGGGCGTTCGAGCACGACCAGCCTGTACGATTTCAACCTCGCCACCTACGACACCGGCGACTCCTTCGACCAGACCATGGCGAAGGGCTTCATCGAGCTGTGGTCGCTGCCGAGCAAGGTCGCCGCACGACGCGACGCCGCCGCGAAGTAGGGCATCCGTGTCGAGTGAGAAAAACCGCGCCGGCCGAGCTGGTGCCCTCTGGGGCGGCCGTTTCGCCGGGGGACCGTCGCCGGAACTGGCACGGCTGAGCAAGTCGACCCAGTTCGACTGGATGCTGGCCGAATACGACCTGCAGGGCAGCCGCGCGCACGCTAGGGCCCTCGCCGCCGCCGGATATCTCACCGACACCGAATTGACCCAGATGGTCGGCGCGCTCGAACAACTCGAGCGCGCCGTCGTGGCCGGCGAATTTCTGCCAGCCGAAGCCGATGAAGACGTGCACTCGGCCCTTGAACGTGGCCTCATCGACATCATCGGCGTCGAGGTCGGCGGCAAACTTCGCGCCGGCCGCAGCCGCAATGACCAGGTCGCAACGCTTGTGCGCATGTGGCTGCGCGACCACGCCGCCATTCTCGCCTCCCTCGTCATCGAACTGATCGACGCCCTCGCCGCTCAGGCCGAAGCGCACTCCGGGGCCATCATGCCCGGCCGCACCCACCTGCAGCACGCCCAGCCGGTGCTGCTCGCCCACCACCTGCTGGCGCACTGCTGGCCACTCGTGCGCGACCTCGACCGCTTCGCGGACTGGGGCCGGCGAGCGGATGCGTCCCCCTACGGTTCAGGCGCCCTCGCCGGCAATACCCTCGGTCTCGACGCGCATCTCGTCGCCGTCGACCTGGGCTTCGCCGCCGTGGTTGAGAACTCCATCGACGGCACCGCGAGCCGCGACCTGGTCGCCGAATTCGCCTACATCACCGCTCAAATCGGCATCGACATGTCGCGGCTGGCCGAAGAGATCATTCTCTGGAACACCCGCGAATTCGGGTTCGTCACCCTCGACGACGCCTATTCCACCGGGTCCTCGATCATGCCGCAGAAGAAGAATCCAGACATCGCCGAGCTCGCTCGCGGCAAGTCGGGCCGCCTGATCGGCAACCTCACCGGGCTGCTCACCACGCTCAAGGGCCTGCCGCTCGCCTACAACCGCGACCTGCAGGAAGACAAAGAGCCGGTCTTCGACTCGATCCAGACCCTCGAAGTACTGTTGCCCGCCTTCACCGGCATGGTCGCGACACTCACCTTCCACACCGAGCGGATGGCCGAGCTCGCGCCGCAGGGGTTCTCCCTCGCCACGGATGTCGCCGAATGGCTGGTCAAACGCCACGTTTCGTTCCGTGATGCGCACGAGATCACCGGTTCGCTGGTGAAGTTCGCCGAGACGAACGGACTCGACCTGCATGAGGTCGACGACGCGGCGCTGCTGGCGATTTCGCCGCACCTCGTTCCGGAGGTGCGCGAGGTGCTCACCATCCGCGGATCGGTCGACAGCCGCGACGGCGCCGGCGGAACCGCGCCGGTGCGCGTCGCCGAGCAGCGGGCCCACCTGGTCAACCGGGTACGCGACCTGACGGCGGCGCTCAGCCGGTAACCGTGCCGAACGCGTCCGGCCCGGCTGGAAAGTCAGTGGGGTTGGCGCGTGGAATCGAGTCCTCGTGGTGGTTTTGGATGCCGGGGGAGGCATCCGTTCAGGCCGTCGAAAAGAGCGGCGCTAGACCAGTGCCATCGGCACGAGGGCGGCGCAGGCACAGGCCCAGGTGAGGCTTGACAGGGTGCCGATGATGAACCTCTCACGCGATTCTGCCGCGGCCAGCTCGGTGAACCGGCCGACACCCTTGATGGCGACGACGACGGCGATGGCCTCGGGGAAGCCAGCCAGAATAGCGCCGGCCACGGCGAGACGTTCCAGGATGCCGATGGTCACACCCCCGCGCAGCACCTCGTGGGTCTCCGGATCACTGATCCCGGCCATGGTCGGGGCCGGTTTTCCGGCGTTCAGAACCATGATTCCACCGTGCTGGCCCGGCGGCACCGAGTTGTTGGTGGCGAGATCGAGGGCGAGTACCGCGACGGGGCCGCCGCCGATGACGGCGAGGGCCAGGGCCAGCATGCCGAGCACAATGCCGAAAGCGCTCGGGCCGGGCCCGACGGGGACAGCGGCCAGCACCAGCGCGACGGCCAGTCCAGCGATGGCGGCGACGGCGTAGAGCTGCCGATGCAACTTGAAGGCGATCGCGGCGCTGGTGAGCGCGGCGAGGGTGACCAGGAGTAGGACGACCCAGTACAGAAACGTGAGAACGGTGAAAGTCATGCGGGTTCCGTTTCGTTCGGGCCGGTGTTCGGGCCAGCATCGAGTTGCTCTAGCAGCCTAACCAACGCCGGCCGTGCGGCCTGCTCGACCCGGTACTGCGCCGCTTTGAGCCGCTGGCTCACCGCCCCGGTGGTGATGCCGAGCCTGTCCGCGATGTCGGTCTGGGCCAGTCCGCTTTCGAACAGATCACCGGCCTGCCAGCCCTGCGGGGAGCGGCGTTGACGCAGCAGCAGGAGCATGGTGAGGAGTGCCTCGATGCCGGGGGCTGCGGCATCCGTTTGACCGACGTCGAGCGCAAAGTGCGCCTCGGTCTTCTTGGCCCGAAGTACGGCCTCGCGGGCTGCGATGAACGCGCCACCGGTGGCCTGCCGTGTCGACGCCGGCAGGGGAGTGCGTACGGTGCCCACCCCGAGTCCGACGCTCCAGTGGCCGGAACGGTGCAGCGTGAGAATGGCGTTGAGCGTTGGCCGGGCCGTCGAGACAAGCAATTGGATCTCATCGCCCGCCGTCTGGTCGGGCGGCAGACTATATGCGTGCGGGCTCTGGTCCACGAGTCGCGCGATCATCTCCCGCGCTCGATCGTGATCGTTGCGGCTGTCAATCTGGTCAGCGGTGATGACAAACATGGGCTGAGGCTCCGTCCTGCATTCAATATAATTCAGGTCACAGACTAAATCAAATGAGATATAGGTTTTAGACTAAATTGCTCTTCGAGACGAGCGGATGCCGCCCGCAACTCGTCGAGGCCGCCACGGCTGGTAATCTGAACGCGTGTCAGACCCCACCATCCTCGCCCAGCAGACCAACGATCCCTCTTTCGATTCCGTCTGGGAGGAGATCAACTGGCGCGGCCTCGTGCACGTCTCCACCGACGAGACCGAGCTCAAAGCGCTGCTCGATGGCGGTCCGATCACCTACTACTGCGGATTCGACCCGACCGCGCCGAGCTTGCACCTCGGCAATCTCGTGCAGCTGCTGCTAATGCGGCGCCTGCAGCTGGCCGGGCATCATCCGCTTGGACTGGTCGGCGGATCCACGGGACTCATCGGGGATCCGCGCCCGACCGCCGAGCGCACGCTGACCCCGACCGATACCGTCGCAGAATGGGTCGGCTACCTGCAGGCCCAGGTTTCGCGGTTCTTGAGCTCAGAGGGCGATAACGCCGTCACCCTGGTGAACAACCTGGACTGGACCGCACCGCTTTCCGCGATCGATTTTCTGCGCGAAATCGGCAAATACTACCGCGTCGGCACGATGCTCAAAAAGGATGCTGTCAGCGCGCGGCTAAATTCTGATGCCGGCATTAGCTACACCGAATTCAGCTACCAGATTCTGCAGGGCCTGGACTACCTCGAACTGTTCCGCAGCTACAACTGTGTGTTGCAGACCGGTGGCAGCGATCAGTGGGGCAATCTCACGAGCGGAACCGATCTCATCCGTCGGGCCGAAAGCGGCAGCGTGCACGCGATCGGCACGCCGCTCATCACTAACAGCGACGGCACCAAATTCGGCAAGAGTGAGGGCAACGCGGTCTGGCTGGACCCCAACCTGACGAGCCCCTACGCCTTTTACCAGTTCTGGCTCAACACTGACGATGCCGACGTGGTTTTTCGGCTCAAGGTGTTCACGTTTCTGTCACGGATCGAAATCGATCGGTTCGCCGAGCTTGTCGAAAACGAACCGTTCCGCCGGGAAGCGCAGCGCCGACTCGCCCTCGAGGTGACCAGCCTCGTGCACGGCCAGGCGGCGACGGATGCTGCCATCCACGCCGCCGAGGCGCTGTTCGGTCAGGGCGACCTTGCTGAACTCGACCCCGATACCCTCGAGGCCGCGCTGCGCGAACTTCCGCACACCACGACGGCGCCGCACGCCACCGTATTGCAGTTGCTCGTCGACACGGAATTGTCGAAGAGTCTCGGTGACGCGCGCCGCGCGGTGCAGCAGGGCGGGGTCTACCTGAACAACGAGAAGGTCACCAGCGTCGACCTGACCATCGAAGGATCGGTGCTTCCCGGGGGAGTGGCTGTACTGCGTCGCGGCAAGAAGACGCTCGCCGGCATTTTCGTCGAGTAGCTGTTTCGAGGCGCGAGCTCGGTGCAGGGGTCGGGCAGGTGTGGGTGGCAAGATGTCGACGTGGACACTCTTCGAACCGAACGCCTGCTGCTGCGCCCCTGGACCCTCGATGACACCGACTTCGTCTTCGGGTTGTACTCGTTGTGGTCCGTGCAGCAACACATCGGGTTGCATCCGCGGGTGATGACCGACCGCGCCGAGGCGATCGCCGTGATCACCCGGTGGCAGGGAATGGAACACCCCATTCACGCCATCAGGGCCGTAACGGATGCTGACACCGGCGAAATCTTCGGCAACCTGCTGCTCAAGTCGATTCCAGCCTCGAGCCCGGTCACGCCGCTTGAACCGTCGGGGGATACCGAGATCGGCTGGCACTTTCACCCGAACGCGTGGCACCACGGCTACGCGACCGAGGCGGCATCCGCTGTACTGGCCGAAGGGTGGAAGACGGGACTCGACCGGGTGGTGGCCGTGACCACCCCGAGCAATCGTCCGTCGCAACGGGTCTGCCTGCGCATCGGTATGACGCACAAGCGGAGAACCGACCAGTACTACAACTCCGTGAGCGAGCTCTTCGTCGCCGAGGCCCCCGCGACTTAGCCGTCTCCAGTGGGGTGTGGCACCCCGCCTTGCCCCGTCACCCGCAGCCAGCCCCGGTCGGTCCATCCATGGATAGGTTCGGGGCCCGGGCCCGGGCCCGGAAAGCGGGCCCATGTTCTATCGTGGGCTCGGTTCCCGAAGGTGGGCCCGGCTTTCTCGGTGGACCGGTTCATGAGTAGAGCGCGGGTCGGTCTCTAAAACGCCCCATTCTGTTGATCGAGCTTGTCGAGATTGCCATACGACCGGCGTGAGCTGGTCTGCGTTGCCGGCCCTGCGGCTGGGTGGGGGAGTGGGTGTCGGGGTTGCGACACGCCCGGGTGGGGGGCGTTTTGACGGGTGGGTGGTCTGGCCGTAATGTATCTATACGTACCCCAAAGGTGCGGAAAGCCGTA
>NZ_PJJT01000078.1:0-107900 GCF_002929615.1 Cryobacterium sp. M91
CTCAGTGCGAGTATTCGGCGGAAACAACTTGACCATAAAACGCTCCAATCACTAGAGCGTTGCTACGACCATATGACTTTGCCGGCGCGAAATGGCCTGAAACTCACGGCTCGGTGAGCGGCGAAACCGGAAACTCACGGCTCGGCGAGCGGATGGCCCGACCCACCTACCAGCGCGCGCCCCGTTCGACCAGGGCGGCCCGCACCCGGCGCAGAAGTTCCTGGCCACCAGTCTTCAGGTCGTCGTCGGTGATGCGCACCATGCGCCATTTCTGATCCTCGACCCGCTCGCGGCGGGTGATATCGACGCGGAATTGCCTCTGGTTACTGCGGTGTCCGTCGCCCTCGTATTCGACGCAGACTTTGAAGCGCGGCCACGCCAGATCGACCCGGGCTACGAAGACGCCACGTGCGTCGAGGATCTCGAAGTTGACGACTGGTTCTGGAATACCCGCATCCACCAAGAAGAGGCGAGTCCTGGTCTCCTGCGGAGAGTCGACCGCCGCCCGAGCAAGAGCGGCAGCCTTCCGCAGGGCACGACACCCGCGTCTCCCGATCAGGGCCGCAGCGACCGCGCGAAGCTCGTCGGGCGTGTGCCACGGATTGCGGCCGCTGCAGAGAAAATCCGCAGCGGCCACGAGCTCAATCCGGGGAAGCAGGGGGCCGAGGTCGATCCACGTCTGGATCAAACTGGTCACCGGGAATCCGTACACCCGCTGCATCGTGCCATCCACCCCCTCGTGCCCGATGATGCCCACAACCTGCGGTGCCCGCACCCCCGGTGGCACCGAGACATGCAGTCGGCGGTCGCCTTCAAGTCGGCTGGGCAACCAGAACCCATGAATCACGGCCGCCGTCGAGTGGCTGAAGACGTGGGTGGCGGGCATCCGCTTGGAATATGCTCTGGCGAGGTCGAAAGTCGACGCCGGATGCTCGCGCTCCGCCCGCAAACGACGAAACGACAGGGCTGCACGTTCAGGTGTGATGGGCATGCAGCGATCATGACGCCAATCACGATTGCACATATTAGTTTTGCACAGGCAAACCACGATCGGCCCGGCCGTGGCCCGGATCAGCCTGGCGAGCGGATGCGGCGGCCGGGTTTTTAGGTGTGGCCTGACAGGCCACGCGGGCGCGTTGCCGAGCCGTGAGTTTCGGTCATCGACCCGTGAGTCTCAGCCCGAAAATGGCAACACATCGTGTCCAAACTCACGGCTCGGTGCGCCCGGGGTCGCGAAACTCACGCCTCGGTGAGCGGATGCCTGGGGCGGCCTCGTGAGGCGGCCGCGGGCATCCGCCTGACGAACCAGCAGCTACTGGAACGCGGAGATACCGGTGATCGCGCGGCCGACGACGAGGGTGTTGACCTCGTAGCTGCCCTCGTAGGTGTGGAGGGCTTCGGCGTCGGCGAAGACGCGGGCTATGCCCCAGGAGGTGGAGATGCCGTTGCCGCCGAACACCGAACGACCCAGTGCCACGGATTCGCGCATGCGCGCGCTGGCGGAGGCCTTGGCCATCGCGGCGTGCTCCGGCCGCAGCGTTCCGGCCTGCTGCAGCTGGGCGATGCGCACCATCAGGCCGAGCGACATGGTCGCATTCTCGAGAATGCGCACCAGCTTCTCCTGCACGAGCTGGAACGACGCGATCGGCTGGCCGAACTGCCGGCGTTCAAGCGCGTAGCGCAGCGCATAGTCGTAGGCGGCGAATTGCAGGCCCACGGACTGCCAGCCGACCCAGACCCGCGAATTGGTGAGCAGCCGGTTGGTATCGCGAAAGCTCGTGGCACCGGGCAGCCGGTCGCGTTCGGCGACCACGACGTTCCGCAGGGTGATCGTGGCGTTCTGCACAATGCGCAGGGCTATCTTGTTTTCGATCTTCTCGGCAGTGAACCCGGCCAGGGTCGCGTCGACGATGAAGCCCTTGATCTGGTCGTCGGCGGTGTCGCGCGCCCAGACCAGCACATTGGCCGCGAAGGTTCCGCTGCCGATCCAGCGTTTGACGCCGTTCAGTGTCCAGGAGTCGCCGGTGCGGGTGGCGGTTGTCTCCATATTGCGTGAGACATCGGAGCCGTGGTCCGGTTCGGTGAGCGCGAACGCGCCGATCTTGCGCAGGGAAATGGCGTCGGCCAGGAACCGGTCGCGCTGGTCATCGGTGCCGAGCTGGGCGATCGCCGCTGCGAACAGGCCGCTGTGCACGCCGACAAAGGTCGAAATGGACGCATCGACGCGGGCAAGCTCGACGGTCATGAACCCGTGGAGTAAGAAATTGTCGCCGCGCGCACACAGGTCGACGAGGTTCAGGGTGGAAAGGGCGGGGATGATTTCGAACGGGAACGTCTCGTTGTTCCAGTGCTCGGCGACGACGGGTCGAATCTCGCGTTCGAACACCGCACGGGCTGTAGCTACCAGATTCTGCTCGTCCACGGTGAGGAAGTCCTGGTAGGAGAAGAAATCGGTGGTGGGGCCGGTGTAAAACTCGGGGCTGGGCGCATCCACTTCGGTATCGCCGATCTTCGGACTCTCAACGACGGTGCTCATGGCTGGTCCTCTCTGACCGGGTACCCCTGAATTCTGCGCCTGGGAGCGGAAATGCGCAATCTCTCGCAGATTAACCGTGCAATGTGCCTAATGGATATCCCGATTGTGTCCGCAAATTGCCCCGGATGCGCGAAAACTAGCGCGCGGCGGAGGTGTTCATGGTGAGCACGTCGGTGCCGTCCAGGTCGTGCAGGCCGAGCGTCACGGTCACAACGCCGAGTGTGCCGAGCGATGCGACATGGGTGCCGCCGCAGGGGATGCGCACGGTCGCGCCGGGCAGTTCGCACACCCAGTAGCGGCGGTCCGTCAACCGGTCGCCTCCCTGGTCGATGCGTACCGCGGCATCCGTCATGGTCCACGCGAGAAGGGTCGCGTTAATGGTCGCTTCGATCGCCGCGAGCGACTCGGCGAAGCCATCGACCGAGAAGCCCTTCTTGCGCAGCGATTTGCCGAGCCGGTAGGTGTCGACCGAAGCGTTCTGACCGATCAATGATTCGTCGATGGCGAGCCCGTCGAAGTCGGGGTGGCCGAGCGCGTCGGCGCGTACCTCTTTTTTCCACCGGTCGGCGAGAGCGTCGTTCAGGGCGAGGGAGGCCAAATGACACGCGGTGTGGCCGGCGCTCGTGGCGTCGCGCAGGCCCTCGTCAACCTCGACCGTGACGGTGTCGCCGGCTGAAAGCCCGGCCGCGTCGACGACGTGCACCACGACGAAGGCCCAGCCCGGGGTGCCCTTGGCCACCGGAATGTCCGCACCGATATACAGCTCGGACCCGTCGGTGGCTCCGACGATGCAGTCCTCGACCGGCCAGAACGCGGCGCCGTGGTGCAGCAAGGCCTGGTCGGGTCCCTGGTCGGGCCAGCCGGCATCGACCGGATGCACGCAGGTCGCATCGAGCAGTACGGCTGAGCGTCCATCCGCCAACCGCTCGGAGTGCAGCACGAACGCCCGCGCGTCGACGGCGCCGCTCGGGTAGAGCACGCGGGTGTCTTCGGTGGGCAGGGTCATGGCTGGTCCTTTCACAAGCGGATGTTGTCGGTCACGCCGACGAAAGAAAGGTGCCGCCACGATCGTGGCGGCACCCGTGCTTGCTAATACTGCGCCAGATGCAGCGCGTGGTACCAGGGGCGGAGAACCCACAGCACCGAGAAGATGCAGAATCTAGCTCTTGCGGGCCCGAGAAGCGGTCTCTTCAGACTTCGCCTTCTTGTCGGCCCTCTTTTCCTTGAGGGACTTGTCGGCAACCTTCTTGGTTGCGTCCTTTTTCGGTGATTTGTCAGCCATTGTGTACTCCTTCGCGCCGAGCCGTGGGGCTCCGTCTCCTCGAGAATACGCGGGTTTGCGGCATCCGTCATCTCCGCAGCCGACCGCGCTACCGCAAATCGCCAGACCTGGTCGGAGCCCTGTGCACGGCTGCCGGTCTGTCGTATGCTGTCGCTGCAACGAACCCGCTCTCCGTCGAAAGGTCATTTCATGAGCCACAGCGCCACCTACCGGGCAGTTCTGTTTGGACCCAACCCGATTGCAGCCGGAACCGAGGTCGAATTGGAATACATCGACGGTGAGTATCAGGACGTCCTGGTGCTCGAAGCGGTTGAGGACACCGAAACGATCACCCGCACTTATAAGCGCGGCCGTGAGACCGACGAGCCCATCCCGTATCGTTTCGTCGAGGAAGAGGCCGTCGACGCCGGCGAGGCGGACGTTCCCAACTGACGCAGGCATCCGTTTGACAGCGGATGCTGCAGCGCGCGCTAAATGCGCTTGGTTGCGTCGCGGCCGAGTCGCACCGGCAGGGCCATGAGTGGTCCGACGAAGCGGCGCTGCAGCCTGCGCGCCGGGCCCCAGACGATCTGCACGACATACTGCGACAGCAGCGCGCCGGCCGCGAGGGCCATCGCGATGCCGGCAGCGGTGAGCAATGCGAGCAGCCCGTTGATATCGCCCTCGGAGAGCTGGAGCAACCCTCGAAACAGGGTGAGGCCGGGCACGAGCGGCACGAGCGCCGTCACCATAATGACGAGCGGAGGGGTACGCACGATGCGCGCCGCGACCGCCGCCAGCAGGCCGACGCCGAGGGCGCTCGCCGCCGAGGCCCCGACCAGTCCGAATCCGCCGGCCAGCGCGGCCACGAACAGAAACTCGGCGAGAGCGCCGAGCACGCAGACCACCCAGACCGCCCGCCACGGTACCTGCACGGCCAGCGCAAACCCGATGACGATGACGATGGCGGCTACGAGCAGTACCGGCAGCACGCCGATAGTCACGATCGGATTCGAGTCGATCTCGAGCAGCAGCCCGAACCGGGCCAAAAACAGGGCGGATCCCGACACCCCGGTGACCAGGCCAGCCGTGATCAGGAGGGCCTCCACCAGTCGGGCGGTGCCGGTCAGGTAAAACCCCGAGAGCGTGTCATGCACGGCACCGAACGTTGTGACACCGGCGAGAAGCATGATGATGGTGGCGACGACGACGAGCGAGGGGTTGGCCGTGGGGTCGATCACCCGCACGACCGTGGCGACGAGGGGGCCGATCGCCCCGCCGACGACCGTCTGGTAGAACAGCGGAACCTGGCGGTGGTCGAGCACCGACGTGATCCAGTCGATGATCCAGGTGGCGATAAAGGCGGCGATGATCACCGTCGGCCCGCCGCCGATCAGAACGGCGGCGCCGGCACCGACCAGGCTCCAGCCGATGCGGCGCCACTGTTTGGGCACCTGCGGTTTTGAGCTGACGATGGTCGCGAGGATCTTGCGGGCCTCGGCGACCTCGATCGGCTTCTCGATAATGTCCGCGATCAGCTCCGAGGTGGCGGTGAGCTTGGAATAGTCCAGCGTGCGGTACTTCACGTTGCGGCTGCGGATGATCGACTCGTGCGTCGACGGGTCTTCCTGGGTTAGCGTGATGGTCGTGTGGGTGATATTCGCGTCGGTGCCCTTGAGCCCGTAGGCCCTGGTGAGCGCGATCATCGCGGCGGTGGCGTCTTCGGCGCCAGCGCCGGCGGTGAAGATGACTTCGGCGAGGCGCATGGTGAGGTCGAGCACGGCCCGGGTGTAACCGGAGTGGTCGAGCGTGATGGCGGTGGTCTTGCTGAAACTCATGAGGCAGGCAAATCGAGGGGTCCGAGAACGGATGCTGCGGCGGTCGCGTGCGCGGAGTCCGCGTCGGAGGGGTGGAAGTAACCCGCGAGCACGTCGCGGTAGAGCCGGGCCAGTTCGGAGGACGCGGCGTAGGCGGAGCCGCCGGCAACCTGCACGGCGGTGTCGACGACGAACTTGGCGTTCTGGGTGGCCCGGTATTTGAGCCCGGACAGCTGCGCGAACCAGGCCGGTCCGACCGCGAATAATCGCTCGTCGACCGCCCGGGCGAGGGCGTCGATCTGCGGATAGATGCCGTCCATCGCAATGACGAGGTCCCCGATCCGCCACCGCGCGACCGGATCCTGCGCGTGCGTGCGCCCTTCGTTTGTCAGCGAGGTGCGACGGTTAGCGCCCAGGGCGGCGAGTTCGAGCGCGCGCTGGCCGATTCCGGTGTACACGGCGCTGAGCAGAATTTCAAAGTTGGCGAAGATGCCGGCGATGAGCGGGTCGCCGTTCGGGCCGATCGGCAGGCGGCGCACGACCCGGTCCGGGCGGGCGAGAGCGCCATCGAGCACGGTGCTCTGGCTCTGGCTGGCGCGCATGCCGAGGGTGTCCCAGTCATCTTTCGAGCGGATGCCGGCATCCGCTCGATCGAGAAACGCCCAGACGATCGCGGGGTCAGCTGGGGCGGAGGAATCCAGGCCGAGGGTTCCGAGCCGGGTCCAGGCGGGGGAGAGCGAGGTGAACACCTTGGTGCCGGTGAACCGGTAGCCGCCATCTTGCTGGGGGAGGGCATCCGTGTGCGAGCCGAACAGCACCAGGTCGTTGCCGGGTTCGCTCACGCCAAAGGCGAAGATTTCGCCTCGCATGGCCTCTTCGAGCACGAAGTCGAGCGAGTGGTCGCCCTGCGCGTTCAGGCTGGCGGCGACACCGGTCCAAACCAGGTGCATGTTCACGGCGAGGGCGGTGGCCGGGGCGTGCGCGGCGAGCCGGGTCTGCTCGCGCACAGTCTGTTGCAGGGTGCGGCCGAGTCCGCCGAACTGCACCGGCACGAGGGCGCGCAGGTAGCCGGCAGCGACGAGCACCTCGAGATCTTCGGTGAAGAAGGCGTTGGCCCGGTCATACCCGGCTGCCCGTGAGCGGATGCCGGCCAGCAGCTGATCAGACAGCACCGGCTCGGTCGAGGGAACAAAAACGGGCGCTGCCGGAGAGGTTTCGGGCAGGGTTAAAGCAGGGAGAAACTCGGTCACAGGGACAAGCCTATGCAGCCTTACGCCGTCGCGCCAACACCCGCACGATCACGAGCGCGATTGCCCCGAAAATCGCCAGTACGACCAGCCAGGGCAGAGCAACTCCGAGGCCGATCAGCAGGCCGCCGGCGGCGGCGACGAGGGCGGTCCAACCGGCGATAATGCCGGTCCAGAAATTGTCAGGGCCGCCGGCGGCCACGGTGTCTTCCGAAACCAATTCGAGCTGCACGGTCGAGTAATCGATCTGATCGGCGAGAAAGTCGCGCTGGGACTGCAGGCTTTCGAGCTCACCCTGCCGACTCGACAATGCGTCTTCGATGCTGATCAGGTCGGTCGTGCTCGTCGCCGAGGCCATCAGTGCCAACAACCGGTCAACCGAGGTGGTCAGAGCCGTGATGCGGGCGTCGAGGTCCTGGCTCTGCTGTGTCACGTCCTGGGCGTTGAGCGAGACGAAGTTGAGCCGGCCGAGTTTCTTGAGCTCGGCCAGGGTACGGTCGAGTTCGTCGGACGGAATACGCAGGGTGAGGGTGGCGCTCGCTGGCTGGACGTCGGTGCCCGGGTTTTCGCTGCGGCTGTCGACGCGTCCGCCGGCCTGTTCGGTGATCGTGACGGCGGATTCGCTCGCCGCGACCGGATCAGTGGCTGTGATCGACATGGACCCGGTGGTGATGACGTCCCGGTTGGACGTGTTCACGTCGCCCGTGGTGCCGGTGACGACGCTGCCGTAGGGGGCTTTGTCGACCGAAAAGTCCTGTTCCGGCGCGACCGCGCCGACGTCGCCTTCCGACGAGCCTGTGCTCCCAGAAGAGTCCGTGCTCACCGAACCACTATTCGCCGTGCATCCCGCCAACAACACGGCGGTCAGAAGGACCGCGATCACTCCCCAGGTTCGTCTCATGACTCACCGTACCGAGCGGGGTGGGGGCGCTGTCTGGGGGCAGTCTGGGAGTCGGATCACAATTGGGACTCGGCGCCTACCCCCGAAGTAAGGTCAGGGAGACGGCGAGCAGCCCGACTGCACGTTCAACCCAACTGCACACACGATCAGGAGGACAACATGGGATTCGTAGACGATGCCAAGGATGCACTCGATGCCACCGGCAAAAAGATCGGCCGGGCGGTTGATGACGCCAAGGACCGCGTCGAAGACCGGGTCGACGAGGCCAAGGCTGACGTCAAGGTGAAGAAGGCCGAGGGCGAGGTCAAGCACGCCGAGGCCGAGCGCAACGCCACCGAGACCAAGAACGACTTCAAGGCCACCCTGCGCGACGATAATTAGCACATGATCTGGTGGGCGGAGCGGATGCGCCCAGCGCGTCGGTCCCGCCCACCGCTGTTGCACGTGGCAACGGATGCGGGTACCGGCCCGGTCGTCATTCTCGTGCACGGCATCGCGTCGTCCTCGATCACCTTCTACGAGGTGATCCCGCGGCTCACCCCGAATCATCGGGTGATCGCGGTGGACATTCTGGGCTTCGGGCAGTCGCCGGCACCGGACGGCTGCGAGTACCGGCTGGAGGATCATGTCGGGGCCCTGGCCGCGACCATCCGCTCATTGAAACTGCGCGAGCCGTTCGTGCTGGTCGGCCACTCCCTCGGCAGCCTGATCAGCACCCGCTACGCCGCGATGCAGCGGCAGGGCCCGGGGGCGAGCGTTTGGCGGAGGCTGACAGGCAGCGGCACGGTGTCGCGCGTGGTGCTGGTCGGGCCGCCGGTCTATGTGTCACCGAGCGATATCGGCGACCCACGAGTCAAAGCGCGAGTCAGCGCCTACCTGCGGGCCTACGATTTTCTGCGCGCCAATAAGGATTTCACACTCGCCAACGCGTCCATCATCACGCGGCTGCTCCCCAAGGGCATCTTTGAACTGACCGAGAAAACATGGACGCCGTTCATCAAGTCGATGGAGCACTGCATCGAATCGCAGACCGTGGTGAGCGATATCGCGAGCCTCGAGGTGCCGGTCGACGTGATCTACGGTGCGCTCGACGCGTTCATCGCGCAGGGCAGCATGACCATCATTGAGCGGATGCGCCACGTCACCATGCACCGGGTCGAGGCCAACGACCACATCATCCGCCGGCGCCTGGCCCGGGTGCTGGTGAACGTGATCGACAGCTGAGCTAGACGGCCGGGTAGGTCACCCCGGTGAGTTCCTCCGAGACCGACCAGAGGCGGCGGGCATCCGCTTCATCGAGGGAACGTTTGGGCAGCCTGGCGGGAGCAGGTGCGCCGGTGAGTTCACCGAACCCGCCAGGGCCGTAGTAACCGCCGCCGGCCGCCGCGGGATTCGTCGCCGCGTACAGGGCGGGAAGAATGCCTTGGTCGACCTGCTGCCACATCCAGCCGATGCGGTGTGAGGCTTCGTTGGCGGCGAGGAAGATGCGGGCCGAGGCCCCGTTGTGGGTGGGGCCGGAGATCTGCAGGTTCGTGACTGTTGCGCCCGGGTGCGCGGCGACGCTGCGCACGCCCCAGCTCCCGACGACGCTGCGCCGGTTGAGCTCGCGCGCGAACATGAGCGTGGCCAGTTTGGAGAGTCCGTAGGCGCGGTGCGCGCGGTAACGCAGACCCTGCAGGTCGGTGAAGTCGAGGTGGCCGCCGCGGGCGATGAGGCTCGACAGACTCACGACCCTGCTGGTGCCGGCCGCCCGCAGCAGCGGAAGCAGATGCGCGGTGAGCGCGAAGTGTCCGAGGTGGTTGGTGCCGAACTGCAGCTCGAAGCCGTCTTCGGTTTCGTCGCGCACCGGCGGCATCATGAGGCCAGCGTTGTTGAGCAGAATGTCGATCGGGCGGCCCTCGTTCCTGAGCTCCTCACCGAATCCGGCGATACTCGAGAGCGACGCCAGATCGAGATGACGGATGCTGACGCTCGCCTCCGGGGACTGTTCGCTCAGGAGTTTGACGGCCGCGGCGCCCTTCTCCTCGTTGCGCACGGCGAGAATGACCTCGGCGCCGGCCCGGGCGAGGCGGCCGGTCAGGCCGAAGCCGAGGCCGCTGTTAGCGCCCGTGACGACGGCCAGCTGGCCGTGCAGGTCGGGAACCTGGATGTCGGGAATGGGTTTGCTCGTGCTGGCCGGCGCGGTCTTGGTCATGGTGCTCCCGAGTAGTGGTGGTAATTCAGCCAACCCGTTTGTGCGGGGGAAGTCACGCGTCGGTCGCGAGCCCGGGCAGATTCACGGGCGGCCGCCCTCGCAGCATTCCGGGGCAGGTGCATCTCGGGAAGCGACGAGGGGGCATCCGTTCCCGGCCGCTTAACTTTGGGGCGGGTCGCCGATGCGCTCGAGGGCGTCGACGATGAGGGCCCAGAACTTCTCGTGGTCGAGGTCGACGGCCACCTGGGTGGCGCAGTCGGCCGGGGCCGGCGCACGAAAGTCGGCCACGGTCATGCCGAGCGTGAGGGTGCCCGCCAGTTCCACGTCGAGCGGAGCCTTGCGCACGGTGATGACACTCGGGTCGATCACGTAGGCGACCGCGCACGGGTCGTGCACCGGCGGGTAGTCGAAACCCTGGGTATCCTTGTAGGTTTCCGCGAAGAAGGCGAGCAGCTCGCCGACGAACCGGGCCGGCGCTGTGCCGACGGCGGCGATGCGGGTGACGATGTCGGGGGTGGCGAGGGCCTGGTGGGTGAGGTCCAGCCCGATCATGGTCAGCGGCCACGTCTCGTTGAACACGATGTGGGCGGCTTCGGGATCGATGACGATGTTGAACTCGGCTGTGGCCGACCAGTTGCCCACGTGGTAGCCGCCGCCCATAAGCACGACCTGCTTGACCCGCTCGACGATGCGCGGCTCTTTGCGGGCGGCGAGGGCGATATTGGTCAGGGCGCCGGTCGGCACGAGGGTGATTTCCCCGGGCTCGTGCGCCATGATCGTGTCGATGATGAGGTCGACGGCGTGCCGAGCGTCGAGCTCGAGGGTCGGTTCGGGCAGCACCGGGCCGTCGAGGCCTGACTCGCCGTGGATGGACGGGGCCGTTTCAATCTGCCGAACCAGCGGGCGCGGGCATCCGGCGGCAAATGGCACTCCGGTAATGCCGGCCACCCGGGCCACGGACAGGGCGTTGCGAGTGACCTTGTCGAGGGTCTGGTTGCCCATCACCGTGGTCACGGCGACGAGGTCGATGTTCGGATTGCCGTGCGCGAGGAGCAACGCGATCGCATCGTCGTGGCCGGGATCGCAGTCGAGGATGATTTTGGTGGGCACAACTCAGGGTACGTGGTCTTCCCCTTTCCGGGCCCGGGCCCGGAAACCGGGACCATGGTAGATCATGGGCCCAGTTGCCGAAGGTGGGCCCGGCGCGCGCGGGCAGCGGCAGCGACGCGAGGCGGCGCATCCGCTCGTGCATTTCTCATGGTCCGCCCAGAGCCGCTCCGATAAGCTGGGCGCGCGGCTGTAGTTCACACCCGCCCCCGTACCGAGGAGCTTGTTCGTATGACTTTGATCGAGGAATTCCTCATGCCCGGCGGCGGCACGAGCATCAACACCCTGCCCAAGGTTTCGCTGCACGACCACCTCGACGGCGGTCTGCGTCCGCAGTCCATCATCGAGCTGGCCGACTCCATCGGATTCGTGCTTCCCACAACGGATGCCGACGCGCTCGGCGAATGGTTCTCCGACCAGTCCAATGCCGGCTCGCTCGTGGAATACCTGAAGACCTTCGACGTCACGACCGCCGTCATGCAGACCCGCGAGGGCCTGACCCGGGTCGCCCGCGAATTCGTCGAAGACCTCGCCGATGACGGCGTCATCTACGGAGAGATCCGCTGGGCTCCCGAGCAGCACCTGGCTCGCGGCCTCACCCTGAACGAGGTCGTCGAGGCTGTGCAGGACGGCATCGAAGCCGGCATTGAGAACGTCGAGCAGTCGGGCCGCAGCATCCGCATCGGCCAGCTCATCACCGCCATGCGCCACGCGAACCGCGGCCTCGAGATCGCCGAACTCGCCGTGCGCTACCGCTTCGACGGCGTCGTCGGCTTCGACATCGCCGGCGCCGAGGCCGGCTTCCCGGCCGGCAACCACCGCGCGGCCTTCGACCTGCTAGCCCGCGAATTCATGCCGGTCACCGTGCATGCCGGCGAGGCCGACGGGCTTGACAGCATCCGCGGCGCCCTCTTCGACGGCCGCGCCCTGCGCCTTGGCCACGGCGTGCGCCTCGCCGAAGACGTCACGATCGAACGCCAGGACGACGACAACACCTTCGTCACCCTCGGACCGGTGGCCCAATGGGTGCGCGACCGCGAGATCACCCTCGAGCTGAGCCCGTCCTCGAACTTGCAGACCGGAGCGGTCGCCGCCTGGGGCGAAGAACTTTTCGACCACCCCTTCGACCTGCTGTACCAGCTCGGCTTCAAGGTCACCGTCAACACCGACAACCGCCTGATGAGTGACACCACCCTCTCCCAGGAACTCGCCCTGCTCTCGGATGCCTTCGGCTACGACCTCGGCGACCTCGAGACCTTCCAGCTCAACGCTGCCCACGCGGCGTTCCTGCCGCTGGAAGACCGCGAAGAACTCGTCGAAGCCATCGAAGCGGGCTTCGGCGACGCCTAGCCCCGCCAGCCAACCAAGGACGACCCCGCATAACCGAAAGACACCATGCCACTCCCGCACCTCCCGCTTGACGCCATCACCATCGGCGCGCACGCTGACGACTGGACCGCGGCCATCACGGCCGCCGGCGACGCGCTCGTACGTTCCGGCGCCGCGACATCCGCTTATACCGAACGCATGATCGCGGTGATCCACGAATTCGGCGCCTACATCGTGATCGCGCCCGGCTTGGCACTCGCGCACGCGCGGCCGGGAGCAGATGTTCTCACCGACGGACTCTGCGTCGTCACTCTGGCTGAGCCGGTCGCCTTCGGGCACCCGCACAACGACCCGGTCAGCGTGATCGTCGGCCTGGCCGTGGCCGGCGGCGACGACCACCTCCAGTTCGTCGCCGAACTCGCCAACGTGTTCAATGACCCGGCGGTGATTCCGGCGCTGGCCGGCGCGACCACCGCGGAATTCGTGCAGAGCGTCTTCTCGTGAAGATCGTCGTGATGTGCGGCGTCGGCCTCGGCACCTCGGCCATTCTGAAGGTCAACGCCGAGCGCGCGCTCGAACGGCTTGAGATCGAGGCACGCGTACAGGCAACGGATGTCGCTGGCGTGCGTTCCGCCGCGGCCGACGCCCAGGTTATCCTGACCTCCTCGGAGCTTGTCGACGCGATCGGCAAAACCAACGCCGATGTGATCGTCATCAACAACTACTTCGACGTCGACGAACTCGTCGCCAAGCTCGACATCGCGCTGGGCTCCTAGCCCCGCCGCGTTCCGGGCCGCGTTTCTTTCCGGGCCCGGGCCCGGAAAGTGGGCCCATGATAGATCATGGGCCTAGGACCGTAAGGTGGGCCCGCCGGCGAACACACCGAGCGGCACGTCGACCGCCTGGACGGCGACGCCTCGAGCAGTGGCCCGAGCGCCCGCGACGGGCCTATGCTCAGCGCATGGGCGACAGCGTGAAGCAGGGTGCACGGGCCGAACACCGCTGGCCGGCCGTACTGGGGTTGCTGGTAGCTCTCACGCTGTATGCCACCTTGCCGAGTACGTTCCTGCCCGGGCTGCGTTACACGGTCGTCGCGATCGGGCTCGCCATGCTGATCCCGCTCCTCGCCCTCAACCCCCACCGGCTGCATCGCGAAACCCGCTGGTCGAAATACCTCGCCACCGGCCAGGCGGTCTTGCTGGTCGCGGCCAACGAAGTCGCCCTCGTGCAGCTCGTGATCCAGCTCACGTCGGGCGGTAAGGATGACGGGCCGACACTGCTGCTCGCTGCCCTGCAGGTGTGGGTCACCAACGTCATCGCCTTCGCGCTGGTCTACTGGGAACTCGACCGCGGCGGCCCGGTCTCGAGGCGTCATGCCGACCGGGCCGACTTTCCGCCAGCTGATTTTCGCTTTCCCCAGGACGAAGACCACGACGCCATCGAGGAGGTCGCCGCCAGGTCGTCGCAGCGTACCGGTTGGGTCGCTTCGTTCTTCGACTATGTCTACTTCTCGCTGTCGAACTCCATGGCGTTCAGCCCGACCGACACGATGCCGCTCTCGCTCCGGGCTAAAGCGCTCATGGGGATTGAGTCGTTCGGCGGCTTCGTGCTGCTGGCCCTCGTCATCGCCCGGGCGGTCTCCCTGCTCGGCTAGCTTCCGCAGCATCCGTTCGCCGAGCCGTGAGTCTTGAGCGATTTCTCGCGCAAAATGGCCTCAAAGTCACGGCTCGGTGATTGAAACTCACGGCTCAGCGAAGCGGATGGCCGACTCGACCCGCCCAGATCCCGCCATCGACGCGAGCGGATGCCCGCACCTACTCGATCAGCGCGCGCATTCCGCGGTCGAGCTCGTCGAGGGCGGCCTGCGCCGCGGCACGGCGCTCGACCAGGGTGCCGACCGTGCTTCGGGTGTCGATATACACCTTGAGCTTGGGTTCGGTACCGCTCGGGCGCACCATGACGCGCGATCCGTCGGTCAAACGGATGCGCAACACGTCACTCGGCGGCAGGTCACCCAGCCCCCACCGAAAGTCGTCGATCTCGTCGACGCGAATGCGCCCGACATGGGTCGGCGGGGATTCCCGTAGGCGCGTCATGACCAAGGCGATCGTGGAGACTTCGGAGACCCGCATCGAGATCTGCCCCGAGGCATAGTGTCCGAACTTCTCACTGAACCGGTCAAGGTAGCCGGCGAGGGTTGTCCCTTCCGACTTGAGGTCGCTGACCAGCGAGAGCAGGGCGACCGCTGCCGAGATGCCGTCCTTGTCGCGCACGCTGTCCGGGTTGACCAGGTAGCCGAGCGCCTCTTCGAAACCGTAGACCAGGCCCGGCACCCGCGACACCCATTTGAACCCGGTGAGGGTTTCGACGAAACGCAGGCCGTAGGCATCCGCTACCGCGTGCAGAGCCGGCGATGACACGATTGAGCAGGCGAGCGCGCCCGGGTTTGAGGCGTCAGCAGTAGCCAGGGCCGCGGCGCGCCAGCCCAGAATCGCTCCGACCTCGTTGCCGCTGAGCCGGCGATAACCGCTCGCGCTTGAGAGGTCGGGAATGGCGACGGCAAGCCGGTCGGCGTCGGGATCGTTGGCAATAATGAGCTCGGCGCTCACCTCACGCGCAGTCTCGTAGGCGAGGTCCATCGCGCCGGGCTCTTCAGGGTTCGGAAAGGCGACGGTGGGAAAGGCTGCGTCGGGCGCGATCTGCGCGTCAACCAGGGTCGGCAGGTCAAAACCGGATTTTTCGAGCACGCGACGGGTGGTGTCCCAGCCGACGCCGTGCATGGCGGTGTACACCGAGTTCACCTGCGCCCGCGGTGTGTGGGCGATGCTGGCCGTTTCGGCGATGTAGGCCTGGACAACGGTTTCTTCGGCGGTCTCGTAGCTGGCGCGCGGCAGGTGCGGCACGTGCTCGTCGGCGGCGACGCGCAGAATCTCGTCCGAGATGGCCTTGTCGTCGGGGGAGACGATCTGCGCGCCATTGTTCACGCCGCCCAGGTACACCTTGTAACCGTTGTCGTTCGGCGGGTTGTGCGAGGCCGTTACCATCACGCCGCAGCTTGCGTCGAGATGCCGCACGGCGAAGGCGAGCACGGGCGTGGGCAGCAGACGCGGCAAGAGGATGGCGCGCACCCCCGCGCCCGCCATCAGCGCCGCCGTGTCGGTCGCGAAGACGTGTGAGTTCTTGCGTCCGTCGTAGCCGATGACGACTGACGGGGTCACCCCGGGCGCAGCGTGTCGCAGCAGGTAAGTGGCCAGGCCAGCGGCGGCCTGCGAGACGAGCACGCGGTTCATGCGGTTCGGTCCGGCGGAAATCTCACCGCGCAGCCCGGCCGTGCCGAAGGCGAGCCGGGTATCGAACCGGGAATGCAGATTGGACAGCGCTGCGGTGTCGCCGTCTCCGACGGCATTGATAAGAGCGCGCAACTGTGCCTGCGTCTCCGGATCTGGGTCCTGGTTGAGCCAGGCCCGCGCGGCCTGTAACACCGTCGCGGTGCGGTCGGTCAGGGTCTCCGGGGTTTCGTGGGCCACCGGCGCGGTCGCTAGGTCGTCGATCTCAGCGCCATCGTCGGTCGTGATGGTCTGAATGGCAACCGTCGCTTCCACGGTGTCATCGTCGTTGTCCGGCACAATGGTCTGAATTGCGACGGTCGGTTCTGAGCCGGCATCGTCGCTGTCCTGCACGATCGGGAGGGCGCGGGTGGGAGTCTCGGTCTCGTCGGCCGGGTCGGCGTCGGTGACGTGCGGGGAAGCCGGCGTGCCTGGCGGGGTGACTTCGACAGTCGCATCCGCTGGCGGGCCGGAGTGACGACCGCCACTACGTTCGACCGGCTGCTCGACGTTGTCGCGATCCGGGCCGCTCACAGCGCTGCCACGATCCGCGCGAGGAGCGCACTGATCACAGGTTCGGCCAGAGCACCGGCCTCGATAACCTCGCCATGGCTGAGCGGGGTCGACTGAATGCCGGCGGCGAGGTTGGTAATGAGCGAAAGACCCAGCACCTCCATGCCGGCCTGCCGAGCGGCGATGGCCTCAAGCGCGGTCGACATTCCCACGATGTGGCCGCCGATCGCCTTGGCCATCTGTACCTCGGCGGGCGTCTCGTAGTGCGGCCCGCGAAACTGGCAATACACGCCCTCGTCGATGGAAGGGTCGATGCCGCGCGCGACATTGCGCAGCCGCTTCGAGTACAAATCGGTCAGGTCAACGAAGTTTGCGCCCTCGATCGGCGAATCGAAGGTCAGGTTGATGTGGTCGCTGATCAACACCGGAGTTCCAGGCTTCCACGATTCACGGATGCCTCCGGCCCCGTTGGTCAGGATCATCGTCGTCGCTCCGGTGGCCGCTGCCGTGCGCACACTGTGCACGACCCGGCGCACGCCGTGACCCTCGTAGTAGTGCGTGCGGGCGCCGATCACGAGCGCGCGCTTGCCGCCGGGCAGCAGAATCGAGCGCAGGGTGCCAGCGTGGCCGGCCAGCGCGGGGGCGCTGAACCCGGTGATGTCGGCGGCGGCCACGGTGTGCGTGGTCTCGCCGATGAGGTCGGCCGCCTTGGCCCAGCCGCTGCCGAGCGTCAGGGCGATGTCGTGCCGGGGCACTCCCGTGATGCCGGCGATCTCCGCTGCGGCCGACCGAGCTGCCTCAAACGGGTCAGTTTCGGGCAGGTCTAACGGGTTGATCTCGTTCGTAAACATTTCACTACTCTAGAACCCCCGCCAACCAGGCGGAGATTTTGCGCGAATTCTGCTCATCGGCGCGCCGAACCGGCAGTCTGGCGACAATACGGCTCGAATTGGGCCGATTTGGCGGACGATCCACGCGCCGCGAACATACCCACGGTTTGGCGGGGGGTGCGCAGGCCACGAGAATGGAGTACATGGCCTATGAGTTCGAACGCAAGCAACGCATCGCAGTATTAGGTGGAGGGCCCGGCGGATACGAAGCGGCCATCGCCGGAGCACAGCAGGGTGCCGATGTCACCCTCATCGAAAGCGTCGGTGTCGGCGGCTCCGCCGTGATAACGGATGTTGTCCCCTCCAAATCCCTCATCGCCACCGCCGAGGCGTCCAACTCCATCGGAGAAGCTACCGACCTCGGTGTGCAGTTCTTCGTACGCGGCGACACCGGCAAGCCCACGCGCCCCGAAGTCGCCATCAACCTGGCCGCAGTGAACAAGCGCCTCCTCGCGCTGGCGCGCCAGCAGTCCGAAGATATGAAGGCCACGCTCATTCGCGCCGGTGTGCGCTACGTGCAGGGCCACGGACGGCTCGACGGCACCACCGGTATCATCGTCGCCACCTCCGGCGACTCGACCGCGACCGACTTCGACCGCATCGACGCCGACACCCTCGTCGTCTCCGTGGGGGCCAGCCCGCGCGTGCTGTCCTCCGCACTTCCCGACGGCGAGCACATTCTCACCTGGACCCAGCTCTACAACCTCAAGGCGATCCCCGAACACCTCATCGTGGTCGGCTCCGGCGTTACCGGCGCCGAGTTCGCCTCCGCCTACCGTGCCCTCGGCGCGAAGGTCACCCTCATCTCTAGCCGCGACCAGGTACTGCCCGGGGAAGACGCCGACGCCGCCAATGTGATTGAGAACGTGTTCAAGCGCAACGGTATGACCGTGCTCTCCAAGTCGCGCGCCGGTTCGGTCAAGCGCACCAAGACCGGTGTCGTCGCTACCCTCGAAGACGGACGCACGGTCGAAGGCAGCCACTGCCTCATCGCCGTCGGGTCGATTCCGAACACCGCGAATATCGGCCTCGAGCAGGCCGGCGTGCAGATCACCGAGTCCGGGCACATTCAGACCAACCGGGTCGCCCGCACCTCCATTCCGAACATCTACGCGGCCGGGGACTGCACGACCGAGCTCCCGCTGGCATCCGTTGCCTCGATGATGGGCCGCACCGCGGTGTTCCACGCCATGGGCGACACCGTCAACCCGATTGAGATTCGCAACGTCGCCGCGAACATCTTCACGCAGCCTGAAATCGCGACGGTCGGCTACACCCAGAAGCAGATCGAAGACGGACTCGCCCAGGGCGATATCTACAAGTTGCCGCTTGCCGTGAACCCGAGGGCCAAAATGATGGGAATCAAGGACGGTTTCGTCAAGATCTTCGCCCGCACCGGCAGCGGAACCGTCATCGGTGGCGTTATCGTCGCCCCCAAGGCGAGCGAGCTCATCTTCCCGCTGGCTCTCGCGGTCGAGCACCGGCTCACGGTCGACGAGGTCGCTCGCACGTTCCCGGTCTACCCCTCGCTCACCGGTTCCATAACGGATGCCGCGCGCGCCATGCACGTCGTCCGGTAGCCCCTAAATCCCCGCGCAGTTCTCGGGGCAGCCCGCGTTCTCGACGCCCTGCCCCTGCTTTTGTGGACGGGGTTGGGGTTCCGAGGTAGGCCGCGAAAACCGGGTCATCCGCTCCTCGCTCAGACATCGCGGGTGCGTGGGAAGGGTCCGAATGCTTTTCTCGGATCCCTTCCTGAAAACCGGCATTGGTTGAGCTGAGGAGCGGTTGTCTTGTCCCCAACCCCGCCGGCAAAATCATGCGCAAGTCTGGTGTGCTGCCAGCCAATCGACGAGTGTCGAGCGGGCTACGTGGCGTCGGAGACGGTCAGCAGAACCGAACCGGAGGAGACCGTCGTGCCGACGACGGCGGCCAGGTTGCCCACGGTGCCGTCGCGGTGGGCGACGAGCGGCTGCTCCATTTTCATGGCCTCGAGCACGAGCAGCAGGTCGCCCTTGACGACAATGTCGCCCTCGGCGACCAGTAGCTTGACTATGGTCGCCTGCATCGGTGCCTTGATGGCGTCTCCGGTGGCGGTATCGACCGAGTGCAGACCGCCGCGACGCTTGGGGGCCGGGCCCACCGAGCGTGCGCTCGCGCCGCCGGGCAGCAGACGCGTCGGCAGGGTCACCTCGATGCGGCGTCCGTCCACCTCGACGACGATGCTGTGGCGTTTCTGCGGTCCGACGGCGTCTTCCATGCTGCCGGTCCACGGTTCGATGTCGTTGTCGAACTCGGTCTCGATCCAGCGGGTGAAGACGCTGAACGGCTGGCCGTCGGTCGGAGCGAAGGCCGGGTCGCGCACGACCTTGCGGTGAAAGGGCAGCACGGTCGGCAGGCCGGCAACCTCGAACTCGTCGAGGGCGCGGCGCGAACGCTCCAGGGCTTCCTCGCGAGTCGCGCCGGTGACGATGAGCTTGGCAATCAGGGAATCGAAGGAGCCGCTGATCACATCGCCGGACTGCACGCCGGTGTCGACGCGCACGCCGGGGCCGCCGGACGGCTTGAACACGTGGACCGGACCGGGCGCGGGCAGAAAACCGCGGCCGGCATCCTCTCCGTTAATGCGGAATTCAAACGAGTGAGCGGATGCGACGGGGTCGCCATAGGTAAGCTCGCCGCCCTCAGCGAGGCGGAACTGTTCGCGCACGAGGTCGATGCCGGTGACCTCTTCGGAGACGGTGTGTTCGACCTGCAGACGGGTATTGACCTCGAGGAACGAGACGGTGCCGTCCTGGCCGATGAGAAACTCGCAGGTGCCAGCGCCGAGGTAGCCGACCTCTTTGAGGATGGCCTTGGACGCTCGATACATCTCGGTCGTCTGTGCTTCGGTGAGGAAGGGCGCCGGCGCCTCTTCGACGAGCTTCTGATGCCGGCGCTGCAGCGAGCAGTCGCGGGTCGACACGACGACGACGTTGCCGTACTGGTCGGCCAGGCACTGCGTTTCGACGTGGCGGGGGGAGTCGAGGTACTTCTCGACGAAGCATTCGCCTCGACCGAAAGCCGTGATGGCCTCGCGGGTGGCGGAGTCGAACATCTCGGCGACCTCCTCGCGGGTGCGGGCGACCTTGAGGCCGCGGCCGCCGCCACCGAAGGCGGCCTTGATCGCGACGGGCAGACCGTGCACGTCGACGAAGGCGAGTACCTCGGCGGCGTCGGTGCAGGGGTTCAGGGTGCCGGGCGCCATCGGCGCGTTGACCTTTTCGGCGATCTTGCGGGCGGAAACCTTGTCGCCGAGCTGCTCGATCGCCTCGGGCGACGGCCCGATCCAGATCAGTCCGGCGCCGATCACGGCGCGGGCGAAGTCAGCGTTCTCGGCCAGAAAGCCGTAGCCGGGGTGCACGGCGTCAGCGCCGCTCCGGCGGGCGATCGACAGGATCTTGTCGATGACCAGGTAAGTTTCAGCGCCGCTGGTGCCGTCGAGACCGTACGCCTCGTCGGCGAGACGGGCGTGCAGGGAATCGCGATCCTGGTCGGCGTAGACGGCAACAGAGAGAATTCCACTGTCCTTCGCGGCACGGATGACCCGAACGGCGATCTCGCCTCGGTTGGCGATGAGGACCTTCGTTATGAGTGACACAATCACTTAGCCTATTGGGCCGCACCGCATCCATTTTGGTTCTCTCCCACAAAAAGACCGGCCAGATTCTTGCGGATGCCTACAATGACAGCGCTCCGGGGCGATTCCACAGCGTCGGCCACTCGTGCCCGAGGCCGCGCACCAGCCGTCGAAGCGTCGGCAGCGACAGTCCCACCACGGTGGACGGGTCGCCGACAATGCTCGTAATAAAGGGAGCGCCGAGGCTGTCGATCGTGAACGCTCCCGCGACATAGAGCGGTTCGCCGGTCGCGATATAGGCGTCAAGCTCGGCATCGTCGAGGTCGTCGGCGAAGGTCACTTCGGCCACCGCAACCGCACCGACCGCGTCGCTCGGCACTCCGGCTGTCAGCTCGATCAGCCAATGCCCCGAGTACAGCGTTCCGGTGCGCCCGCGCTGGCGCTCCCAGCGTTCCCGCGCCGCTTCGGCGGTATGCGGCTTGCCGTAGATGACCTCGTCCAGCACGAACACCGAATCGCCGCCCAGCAGTAGCCCGTTCAACGGCTCCGCGAGCAGAACGGATGCCGCCGCCTCAGCTTTCGCCCGCGCCAGCAGCAGCACGAGATCCCGCGGCGCGAGCGCGGCTCCGGCGGCAGCCTCGGTCTCGGCGACGACTCGTGCTTCGTCGACGTCAGGGTTGATCAGCACCGGTTCGATGCCGGCCGCCCGGAGCAGGGCCAGCCGGGCCGGAGATGTGGAGGCCAGATAGAGGCGCATGCTTGTCCTTCGCAGTTTCGGTGACTCCATTCAATCAGGCTCGATCGAGCACGAGAGGAAGGGGGGGGGTGTGGGATCATCAGGGAATGAGCAATTCGAGTCACCAGCCCCAGGCCGCCGCCAGCCTCCNCGAGTCACCAGCCCCAGGCCGCCGCCAGCCTCCCCTCCGAAACGGTCGGCAGCGAGCTCGAGCTTGACATCACCAACATCGCGCACGGCGGAATCTTCATCGCCCGCCACGAGGGTCGCGTCATTTTCGTCAGCGACACCGTGCCCGGTGAACGGGTGCGCGCGCGCCTTACCGAGGCCAACCACAAGAGCTTCTGGCGGGCTGAAACGATCGCCGTGCTCGACGCCGCACCGGAACGTCAGCCGCACATCTGGAGCGCAGCATCCGTTGATCGCGCTCCCGAAGACCGCGCGGGCGGTGCCGAATTCGGGCACATTGAGCTCGGATTTCAGCGCGAACTCAAACGCCAGGTGCTCGCCGACGCGCTCCAGCGCATGGCCGGGATCGACAGCGACGTGGTCGTCGAACCGGTCGCGGTCAGCGCCAAGGCCAGCCCCGGCGACGCGATGGACGGCACCGGATGGCGCACCCGGGTGAGCCTGCACGTGGCCGCCGACGGCACCATCGGCCCGTACGCTGCCCGCAGCCACCGCGTGATCCCGGTCGACGATCTGCCGCTCGCCGAACACGAACTCGAGCTGCGCGCCCCGCTCGACACCCTGTTTCACAACGCCGCGAAGGTTGACCTGGTCGCACCGAGCAAGGGCGATGTGCAGGTGCTCGTCTCGGCCAAGGATTCCAACGGCAAGCCCAAGCGGGTGCCGCACGGTCTGATTCACGAGGTTGTCGACGGCCGCGAGTTTGAACTCGACCGGTCCGGATTCTGGCAGGTGCACTCCATGGCCGCCGACACGCTTTACCACGCGGTGCAGAACATCATCGACCCCGATCAGTTCGACCCGCGCGCCTCCAACCTCGACCTCTACGGCGGTGTCGGCCTGCTCGCCGCGGCCGTCGGCGACAAGTTCGGCGCGTCGACCCGCATCACCTCGGTCGAAAGCGACCCGGAAGCGGTCGCCTTCGCCGCCCGCAACCTCAAGGAATGGGCGGGCGCCACCGCCGAGGCCGACCGCGTCGACCGCTATCTGCAGCGTCTGCTACGCGAGGCGGATGCCGCGGAGCGCGCCCGCCTCGCCGCCGCCACCGTCGTGCTCGACCCGCCGCGCTCCGGCGCCGGCACCGCCGTCGTCGATCAGCTGGTGGCCCTGGCACCCCGGCAAATCGTCTACGTGGCCTGCGACCCGGTGGCCCTGGCCCGCGACGTTGCGCTGTTCCAGAAGCAGGGATACCAGCTGCGCACACTCCGAGCCTTCGACCTGTTCCCCAATACCCATCACGTCGAGGCCGTCGCACTGCTCAGCAAATAGCTATCCTTAAGACGAGCCAACGAGAAGGACAGCGACACCGTGAGCCACGCACTACCTGATCCCACCCCAAGCACCCCCGAGCAGTCCGTTCGCGTCGGTATCGTCGACGACCACGAATCGGTGCGACTGGGACTGCAGGCCGCCTGCGAAAACTCCGGCTACGAGGTGCTGTTCGCTGCCGCGACCGCTCAGGCCCTTGTGGACGGCCTCGCCGGACGAGCGTGCGACGTGATCGTGCTCGACCTCTCGCTCGGCGACGGTTCGCTCGTGACCGACAATGTGCACCTCGTCGCGAGCACCGGCTCGGCCGTGCTCGTGCACAGCATCGCCGACCGGGTTGCCTCGGTGCGTGAGGCACTCGCCGCCGGCGCCGCTGGAGTCATCCCCAAGTCCTCGCCGACCACCACAGTCATGGCCGCCGTGGCATCCGTTGCCCGGGGCGACGTGCTCAACAACCTCGAGTGGGCCACCGCGATCGACGCCGACCGCGACTTCGCCAGGGCTCAGCTCGGTCGCCGTGAACGCGACGTTCTGCACTTGTACGCCTCGGGCCTGCCACTGAAGATGGTTGCCCTGCAGCTAGGCATCGCGCACTCCACGGCGCGAGAATACCTGGACCGAATCCGGGTGAAGTACGTCGAGGTCGGCCGCCCAGCGCCGACCAAGGTCGACCTGCTGCGCCGCGCCGTCGAAGACGGAATCCTGCCAGGACTCGACGCCTCCGACGGTGACCGCGGTGTCTAAACGGGCCGCCCGCCCGGGCGCCCTGGTGTCAACCGATACGGCCGCGTTCGGCGCGGTCAATCCGGCCGACTTCCAGGACGACCTGTTCGGACGGCCCCGGCACCCGCGCAATCCGATCAGTCACGCCCAGATCGAGATCGTCCTGTCCCGTTCGGTGGCCGGTGTCGCGGTGGTCTTCGCTCTCCAGACGCTGCCGTTTATGCTCGGACAGCTGGAAAGTCGCAAACCCGGTTCCGCCGTGCCCATCGGGATCGCCCTGGGCCTGTCAATTCTGGTGTTCGTGGTCGCAACGCTGGTTCGGCGCGGCATTCGCACTACGGCCGGCATTATCGCGGCCGTCTACCTCATCGCCCTCATCGTCTGGCCGCTCGTTATGCGCGACCCCACGGTCGTTCTCGACAGCAAACCGTGGCTCTGGTACTTGTGCACCGTCGCGACCTCGTGCGCGGCGATCGCGTTTCCGTTGCTCTGGGCCATCATTTACACGGTCGTCACGCCCGTCGTCTTTGGACTCGTGCGGGTGTTGCCCTCCGGCGGTGAGGCCGAAAACCTGCTCGCCGCCCTCGATACCTGCTACGCCATGCTGCTCGGCGGTGTCGTGCTCATCATCATCTACGTGCTCCGCGACGCGACCGACAAGGTCGACACCGCCCAGTCCAATGCCCTGGCAAAATACGCCGTGGCGGTGCGCCACCACGCGACCGAGATGGAACGCGTCGAGGTCGACTCGATCGTGCACGACAGCGTTCTCGCGACTCTGCTCTCGGCCGCCGGTGTGCGCAATTCCAAGGGAGCCGTGCTGGCCGCGGCGATGGCTCGCAGCGCCATCATCCGCTTGCAGGAGGCCAATGGCGAACGAACCCTCGACGATGCGACGACCGACGTGAGCCGTCTGGTCGACCGCCTTCGTGGCGCCGCCTTGAACACCGGCGCTTTCACCATCACCGAGCGGGGGGTCGACGGCCTGAGCATTCCGGAGTTCGTCGCTGAGGCCCTGTACGCGGCGAGCGTGCAAGCCATGGTCAACAGCGTGCAGCACGCCGGCCCAGCGCAAATGCGCAGCCTGACGATTTGCGGCAACGGTCAAAGCGGATGCCGCATCGAGATCAGCGACACCGGCTGCGGCTTTGATCCGACCAGCGTGGCCAGTGCCCGGCTCGGCGTGCGAGTCTCTATTCGCGACCGGATCGCCAGCGTGGGTGGCGTCGCCGTGGTGAACTCAAGCCCCGGCCAGGGCACGACCGTGGTCATCAGCTGGCCGCGGGTTGAGGTCTCCGCCGACAGCGAAACGGATGGGGGCAGCGACGCGGGGCTTCGAGTGGCGCCCGCATCGGTCGAGTATGCCGTCACCAGTCTCGACGCCGACCGGGCGGGTGATCGCTGATGACCAGCGTTGTCAGGGTGTCGCGCACGCTCACCCTCGTCGTAGCGGCTCTGTTCTCGGGCTATCACGTGATTCTCGGGCTGTATTCGATCCAAGAGCCGGCGTCGTCGGTGCCGATCCTGGTCGCCATGGGCCTGTATGTGGGGGCGACAATGGCGAGCCTCTGGCCGAGCAGCCCGATGCGCATGTCGTTGCCGCTGGCGCTGTTCAACGTCGCGGTCAGCGTGGCACTCCCACTGATCGTGGGCAGCCAGCTTGATGGCTCTTCGGGTAATCTCGGCTACGCCACCTGGTACGTCGCCGCCATCGGCACGCTGATGACCATCACTGCCACCCGCAAGCGTCCCCAACTAGCCCTGCTGGGTGTGGCCGTGCTCGTCATCCACAGTGTGATCTGGGCCGGAGTCGGCGAACTCGGGGGACTGGGCGTCATCGGAAGCGTGGTCTGGGTGGTCGCAGCCGCGGTGCTCTCCCGTGCCCTGGTCAAGGCCAGCCGGGACGCCCGCCAGTATGCCCGAGCCGAGCGCGAGTCGAGCGGATGGCACGCAGCCCAGGAGGCTCACCTCTACGAGCGCCAGGTGCGTCTCACTCAGACCATGCGCCTTGCCATGCCGATGCTGCGACGCATCAGCGAGAGCAACGGTGAGCTGACCGCAGAGGAACAGCAGGAATGCCGGTTTCTCGAAGCGGCCATTCGCGATGAGATCCGCGGCCGCCGCCTGCTCAACCACGCGGTGCGGGAACAGGTCATGGCTGCCCGGCGTCGCGGAGCCAGCGTTACGCTCCTCGACGAGGGCGGTATCGACGATCTGGGCGGTGTGGCCCTCGACGACGTGCTGGGCACCATCGCCCTCGCCCTCGAGCAGACGAGCGCCGACAAGATCATTGTGCGTACCGCGGCCGACAGCGCGACCGTCGCGGTGACCGTGGTGGGGCTGTCGAGCCCTGACCCGGCGGTGAGTGCCCTCGGGCCGGACTCTGCGGGTGACGATGAGGTCAACCTGTGGCTGGAAATCCCCCGTCAGATCACGCCCTAATCAACCAGCTCCCTGTTCGGGACCCTGGGTACGCGAAAGGGGACCAGCCGAAGCTGGTCCCCAACCGTTTATTCGAGAAAGGACGACAACCCGAATGCCATCCGTTCTCGCCCCCAACACATTCGCTCGCTTACCCTAGTCAGCGAATGATTGGTGGTGAAACTCCAGGAGTTGCACCGAGCAATCCCCAGTCTGCACTAATCTTCAAATTCTCGCTGTCGGCATTTAGGAGGACAGACGCGAGGTCGGTTCTACCCCCGTCTGGGCCCACCTTGTGAACCGATGCCCAATTTCTAAACTGGGCCCGTGGACGGGGCCCCGTCCACGAAGAAGGTGGGGCGCCGGAGGGGGTCAGCCGGCGAAGCCGCGCCAGCGACCGGCGCCGGGGTGCACCGGCTGGCGGATGGCGCGCTGGCCCTGCTGCCAGGCGCTCCGGTGCTGTACGGGAGCCGCCCGACGCTCGTCGGATTCCTCCCGCAACAGCCCACGGATGATGGCGCTCACCGCCGACACCTCGACGTCGCTGACGTGTCCGGTGACGAAAATGAGCTCCGAGGGATCGAACTCTGAGGGCTTGGGCATTAGAGGGGGATGTTTCCGTGCTTCTTCGCGGGCAGGGTGGCCCGCTTGGTACGCAGGGCGCGCAGGGCCTTGACGACCGACACGCGGGTGGCGGCGGGCTCGATGATGCCGTCGAGCTCCCCGCGCTCCGCGGCCAGAAAAGGGCTCGCCACATTGTAGGTGTACTCGTTGGCCAGGCGGGTGCGCACAGCGGCGACGTCTTCGCCGGCCTGCTCGGCTGCCTTGATCTCAGCGCGGTAGAGAATGTTCACGGCGCCTTGGCCGCCCATGACGGCGATCTCCGCGGTCGGCCAAGCCAGGTTGGTGTCGGCACCGAGCTGCTTGGACCCCATCACGATGTACGCGCCGCCGTAGGCCTTGCGCAGAATGACGGTGACCAGCGGCACGGTGGCTTCGGCGTAGGCGTAGAGCAGCTTCGCCCCGCGACGGATGATGCCGGTCCATTCCTGGTCGGTGCCCGGTAGAAAGCCGGGCACGTCGACCAGGGTGAGGATGGGAATGGAGAACGCATCGCAGAACCGCACGAACCGTGAGGCCTTCTCACCGGCCTCGATGTTCAGCGTGCCCGCCATGGCGTTGGGTTGGTTGGCGACGATCCCGATCGACCGGCCCTCGACCCTGGCGAAGCCCACGACGATGTTCGGGGCGTACAACGGCTGCGTCTCGAGAAACTCGCCGCGGTCCACGATGTGCTCGATGACCGTTTTCACGTCGTAGGGCTGGTTGGGGGAGTCGGGGATGATCGTGTTGAGCCGACGGTCAGCATCCGTTGTCTCAAGCTCCACCTCGCTGTCGAACACGGGCAGCTCGGCCAGGTTGTTGTCGGGCAGGTAGCTCAGCAGTGCGCGGGCAAAGTCGAGCGCGTCGGGCTCATCGCTCGCGAGGTAGTGCGATACCCCGGAGACCTTGTTGTGGGTGAGGGCGCCGCCGAGCTCCTCCATGCCGACGTCTTCACCGGTGACGGTTTTGATCACGTCGGGGCCGGTGACGAACATCTGGCTGGTCTTGTCGACCATGATCACGAAGTCGGTCAGCGCCGGAGAGTAGACCGCGCCGCCGGCGGCCGGGCCGCAGATGATCGAGATCTGCGGGATGACGCCCGAGGCTGCCGTGTTGCGGCGAAAGATTTCGCCGTACTTGCCGAGGGCCACAACGCCCTCCTGAATGCGCGCTCCGCCGGAGTCGAGAATGCCGATGATCGGCACCCCGGTCTTCAGGGCAAGGTCCATCACCTTGATGATCTTCTCGCCGGCGACCTCACCGAGCGAACCGCCGAAGATCGTGAAGTCCTGGGAGTACACGGCCACCTGGCGGCCGTGAATCGTGCCGGTGCCGGTGACGACGGCGTCGCCATACGGACGCTTCTTTTCCATGCCGAAGGCCACGGTGCGGTGCCGCACGAACTCGTCGAGCTCCACGAAAGAACCCTGGTCGAGCAGTAGGTCGACGCGCTCGCGGGCGGTCATCTTGCCCTTGGCGTGCTGCTTCTCGATGGCGGTGGCCCCGCTGGCGGTCACAGCCTCGTGATAGCGCAGCTTGAGGTCGGCGAGTTTTCCCGCCGTCGTATACAGGTCGGGTGCCGCGGCGGGCGTCTTGTCAGTCACCATTTCACTCTACCGGCACCCCCCGACCGCTCCTCGTTGACGATGTTCTACAACTTTGCCCCGCAACACTGGTTCTTTCCCCCTCCGTCGGGTCCCTCGGACTGCAGAAACCGGACTTCCCCGTGCATAACTCCTGCAATTTCTTCAGAAACTACCCGAAATAGGTGTTTTGAGGCCAGATTCGAGAGAATTGTAGGAGTTATGCACACGAGAGGGTAGGCACGATGGATTTTTCGCTCAGCCGCAACGAGGTGAGCCGGTTCGAATACCGTGCAGAGGCCTCCTCCACCAACGATGTGCTCAAAGATCTCGCCAGTGCTATTGGTTTATCTGAGGCGGATGCCGCAGCCTGGCCCGACCTCTCGGTGGTCGTCACCGACAACCAGACTCAGGGGCGTGGCCGGCTCGGTCGTATCTGGTTGGCCCCGACCGGCAAAGCCCTGGCCATCTCCGTACTCATTCGCCCGGAGTTACCGTCGCACAGCCTCGGCTGGTTCCCCCTCCTGGCCGGCGCCGCCATGACCCGCGCCGTGCGCACCATCGTTGAGGCCTGCACGCCGCCGGTGCACGACGTAAACCTTAAAGAGGCCGAGGATCCCCGCCACGACACGACCCTGAAGTGGCCCAACGACGTGCTCATCGACGGCTACAAGGTGTGCGGCATCCTGTGCGAACTCCTGCCCGACGGCAAGGGCATCGTCATCGGCGCCGGCCTCAACCTCTCGCTCGATGAACACAACCTGCCCACCCTCACCTCGACCTCTCTCCTGCTAGTCACCCGCACCGCGCCCGACCCGGACGCAGTACTCGCCGCCTATCTGCACGAGCTCGTCACCCTGTATCGGGCCTTCGTCGAAGCCGACGGTGACGCACAGGAGAGCGGTCTCCACGCGGAAGTGTCGAGACTCTGCGGCACCCTCGGCAGCGTCGTGCGGGTGGAACTGCCCGGCGGAGTCGACCTGGTCGGCACCGCCACCGGCATCGACGCCGAGGGACGGCTCAGAGTCGTCAACCAAGCCGATGGCGAAGAACGGTCTGTCGCCGCCGGCGATGTCACCCACCTGAGGTATTAATAGAAGTAATGAAACCGAAGAAGACAGAGACCAACGAGACCGAACCCTCCGGTTACGCCCGGGAGAGTCGGCCTGAGGAGGTCGTCGCCCGCTTGCGCCCGCACGCCCGGGTGCTCCTCTGGCCTACACTGCTGCTCTTCGCCGTGGCCGGCGCCACCGGTTACTTCGCTGGCAACCTGCCCGAACCCTGGCAGAACGCTGCCCTGCTGCCGGGCGTCATCGTGCTGGCCGTGCTGGGCTGGCTGCTGCCGCTCGCCGCCTGGCTGACCAAGCGCTACACGATTACCTCCCGGCGCATCATCTTTCGCCACGGATTCTTCGTGCGCACCCGGCAAGAACTGCTGCACAGCCGCGGCTACGACGTGAGTGTCCGGCAGAACTGGCTGCAGGCCGGGTTCCACTCGGGCACGGTGCTGATCAATTCGGGGCTGGAGCATCCGCTCATCTTGAAAGACATCCCCAACGTCGACCTGGTGCAGAGCGTGCTGCACGACCTGATGGAGCAGTCGGTGACCGTCATGGGTTCCCGTCGGCAGGAGCAGTCGGCGCACGCCGACGAGTCAGCGTTCTGGGGCCGCCGCTAGCGCAATCGCGCCACTGCGAGTGTCCGCATGGGTAACGGATGCCGACGCGCCGCTGCGACTCGGCGCAAACACCCAGTAGCGGTACAGCGTGAAGCGAAACACCGAGCCCAGAAAAAGACCCACCACATTGCCGGCGATATTGTCGGCGAGAACGCTGGTGTAGCCGAGCACATAGTGGCTGAACCACAGGCATCCGATGCCGATGCCCATACCGACCAGGCTCACCGCGAGAAACTCCAGACCCTCGCGTACCGTATGGTTTTGGCGATTCTTCCTGAAGGTCCAGTGCCGGTTACCGAGCCAGTTCACCAGAATAGCCAGCACGGTCGAGATGATCTTGGCGTAGATGGGGCCGGCGTGCACGTCGGTCGAGTCGAGCACTGTGGTGCGCAGCAGGTTGAAGACAGTGAAGTCCACCACGAAGCCGAGGGCGCCGACGGTGCCGAACTTCAGGCCCTGGCTCAGAAAATTGAGCAGGCGCTGCTTCAGTGTGATCGACATGCGTCCGTCCGCCGTTCGGTAAAGTGGAACTAGGAATGCAGTGAAGTCTCGCAGTCTACGGCGTGCGGAATTCTCCGGGCTGAGTACGAACGTGCGTTTAGCTGAACGCTTGCACAGAAAATGGTGAACAGATGGCTTTGACCGTCGGTGTGATTGGCGCGGGCCAGCTGGCCCGCATGATGATTCCCGCGGCCGTGAACCTCGGCATCGACCTCAAGGTACTCGCCGAAGCCGACGGTATGTCCGCCGACCTGGCCGCCGTCAGCGTCGGCGACTACCGCGACCTGCCCACGGTGCTGGCCTTCGCGAAGACCGTCGACGTGATCACCTTTGACCACGAGCACGTGCCGCAGGAGATTCTGCGCGAGCTCGTCAGCGCCGGCGTCAAAGTACATCCCGGCCCCGACGCGCTGCTGTACGCGCAAGACAAACTGCTCATGCGCGAGAAGCTGGCCGAGCTGGGCTTGCCCGTACCCGATTGGGCGCGCATAACGGATACCGCCGGCCTCGCCGAATTTCTGCAGGCGCACGGCGGCCGCGCCGTTGTGAAGACCGCCCGCGGCGGCTACGACGGCAAGGGCGTGCGCGTCGTCAGCCACGAACACGACGTTGACGACTGGTTTCTGGCGCTCGCCGAAGACGGCAACGGCGGCGCCCTGCTGGTCGAAGAGCTCGTGCACTTCAGCCGGGAACTCGCCCAGGTTGTCGCGCGCCGCCCGAGCGGGGAGATCGCGGTCTGGCCGGTGGTGGAGACCGTGCAGAAAGACGGTGTCTGCGCCGAGGTGATCGCGCCGGCCCCGCAGTCTGCAGGCCGCCTCGCCGACGTCGCCACCGACATCGCGGTGGCCGTGGCCAAGGGAATCGGCGTCACCGGGGTGCTCGCCGTCGAACTGTTTCAGACCACGAATGAGCGCCTCCTCATTAACGAGCTCGCCATGCGTCCGCACAACAGCGGCCACTGGTCGATTGACGGCAGCACGACGAGCCAGTTCGAGCAGCACCTGCGGGCCGTGCTCGACCTGCCGCTCGGGGCGACGGGCGCCCGTGACCCGTGGACGGTCATGGTCAACATCTTCGGCGGGCCCTCGGAAGGCTCGCTCGGCGACCGGTATCAGAGCGCCCTCGCGGAGCATCCGCTGGTGAAAGTGCACAACTACGGGAAGGCGTCACGGCCCGGCCGAAAGGTCGGCCACGTCACCGCGGGCGGCGACGATCTCGACGAAGTTGCCTACCAGGCGCGTGCCACTGCACAAATCTTTCAGTCTTGAGCAATAGGATCATCTGCGTGCCAGACAACATCGAGCCTTCCGCTGTGCCCATAAACGCTGTGCCCATTAACAGTGTGCCCGTGAACTCCAGCGCGCCGCTCGTCGGCCTGGTCATGGGCAGCGACTCCGACTTCACCGTCATGAGTGCCGCCGCGCAGACCCTGAAAGACTTCGGGGTGGCGCACGAGGTGCAGGTCGTCTCTGCGCACCGCACCCCCGAGAAGATGCTCGACTATGGTCGCAACGCGCAGGCCCGTGGCCTCAAGGTGATTATCGCCGGAGCCGGAGGAGCAGCGCACCTGCCCGGTATGCTCGCCGCCATGACCACGCTGCCCGTGGTCGGGGTTCCTGTTCCGCTCGGCCTGCTCGACGGCCTCGACTCGCTGCTGTCGATCGTGCAGATGCCGGCCGGCGTGCCGGTCGCGACCGTGTCGATCGGCGGGGCCAAGAACGCCGCGCTCATCGCGATCAAGATTCTCGCCACGAGCGATGACGCGCTGCGCGTGAAGCTCGAAGACTATTCCGTCGCACTCGCCGACCTGGTCGAGCAGAAGAACCGGGACCTCCAAGAGCGATTATGAGCAGTGTGACTGACCCGATCCGGCACCCGAATTCCGGCTCCACGCGCATCATGACGACGCGTGCGTGGTGGTTGGTCGTACTCAATTTCGTTCTGCCCGGTTCGGCGCAGGTACTCGCCGGCAATCGACGACTCGGCCGGTTCGGCCTCGGCGCCACGCTCATCCTGGTGGCCTCGGCAATCGTCGCCGGGGCTGTCTACCTGTTCTGGCCCGAGGCCGTGCTCACGGTGTTCACGAGCACGATCGGCCTCTGGGCCGCCGCCGCAGTGCTCGCGTTCTACGCGCTCACCTGGCTCGTGCTCACCGTCAACACCCTCAGCCTGATCAACCTGCTGAAAGCCGCGCCCGGCGCCCGCCTGCTGATCGCCGCCTTCTCCGCGGTCCTCATGGTCGTCGTCTGCGGCACGGCTGGCTATGGCGCGTTCGTCGCGACCTCGGCGAGCGGATTCCTCTCCTCCGTCTTCGTCGCCGGTCCGAGTGAACCGCCGGTCAATGGCCGCTACAACATCCTGCTGCTCGGCGGGGACGCCGGTGCTGACCGGGACGGCCTGCGCCCCGACAGCCTCTCCGTGGTCAGCATCGACGCCACGACCGGCCAGGCCACGACCATCAGCCTGCCGCGCAACCTCGAGGACGTGCCGTTCTCGGCCGGTTCCTCGCTCGGCGCGCTGTACCCCGAGGGATATGGTTCGATCGACGGATGCGACGTGTCGGCGTGCATGCTTAACTCCATTTTCACCGAAGCCGAGCTCAAACGTCCCGAGTACTACCCGAATGCCGTGGCCGAGGGCAGTTCCCCGGGCATTCAGGCCACCCTCGAGGCCGCGCAGGGCATCACCGGACTCACCATTCAGTACTACGTGCTGATCGACATGCAGGGGTTCTCCGACCTCATCGACGCCCTCGGCGGCGTCGACATCGACGTGCAGAACCGCGTTCCCGTGCACACCGACGAGAGCTTCAGCGAGGTTCTGTTCTGGTTCGAGCCGGGCATGCAACACATGGACGGCTACCACGCCCTCTGGTATGCCCGCTCCCGCCACGGCACGAGTGACTACGACCGCATGCAACGCCAGACCCAGATGCAGGAAGCCCTCCTCGCGCAGGCCAGCCCCGCCAACGTGCTCACCAAGTTTCAGGGCGTCGCCTCCGCCAGCAGTCGCGTCGTGAAGACCGACGTGCCGCAGGGCATGCTCGGCTACTTCGTGAACCTGGCAGCGAAGACCAAGGAACTGCCGGTCGTGTCGGTGCCCCTGATCCCCGAAAACGGTATCGACCCCGAGAACCCCGACTACGCCGCCATCACCGCAATGATCGCCGCAGCCCTGGCCCCCGCGCCCACCGCCACTCCCGCCCCGTAGCCCTGAGGCTGCTCCTGCGCGCCGTTGTGCGTGCGGATCCTGCATGTGCGTCCAAACGTTGCGCGCGCGTGGCGCGCTGCTAGCGCCAGCATCCGCTGTCCGCTCCGGCAGCTTTCGCCCGCGCGACCGCCCTTACCAATGCGCGCATTGCGAAAGCTGATGCCAACGCGCGCTAAATGACGATCACTTCGGGGCCACCAAGGTCTGACAAGACCTGGAAATCGGCGTCCTGGGTGTAGACGGTGAGCGAATGCACGAGTGCCGTGGAGGCAATCCACAGGTCGTTGACGTTGAGCCGACGTTCGCTCTCGCGAAGTTTTTGCCGCAATCGAGCCCAATGCGCGGCCACTGCCTCATCGATATTGAGCACCGTCGCGATTGACACGGTGTCAAGGGTCTGCAGTCGGGCTCCCCGTGTGTCGGCGTCCCGCGCTGCATGTACTCCGGCGTACAGCTCACCGAGCGTCACGGCGCTGACAAACTGCTCGTCTGGCAATCTGTCGAACTGTATTGCACGATTTGTCTCGAGCCCCACGAACACGCTGGTGTCAATCAGGCCCCGTGAGGGGGTCACTGGATGGGGCCCAGATCGTCCGTTGTCTCGTCGGGTTCCTCGTCGTCGTAGTATTCCGCGATCGGATCGCCGGGACGTCGCACCAGGCGTTGCATATCGGCTTTCGTGAGAAACGCCTGCTTGCCTGAACGGATCGGCACCAGCGTCGCGATTGGAACGCCGTTGCTGGTAATTGTTACTTCTTCACCCTGGCGCGCGCGCTCGATCACATCGGCGGTGTGATTGCGCAATTCTCGAACCGGAACCAAGCTCATGCGCTGAGTGTAGCCGGGAGTCGCACGCTGTAGCAAGCATCGCTCCCGCACGAAAGCGGATGCCTACGAGTGCGTCAACTGGTTCACTCGCTGCGTCGAGAGCCTGAGTATGAGGACGTGGATGCTGTCAGCCCTTTCACTCACCACTGCGCCGAAACGAAAACTTCTTGTGCCCGAAGAAGCTCAGCAGCGTCGTGACCACGAGAATCACCAGTTGGGCGAGCAGCGGCGGCACCCCGGCGACCTCAACCAGCAGCGGCAACGCCGCCGCATTGATGCCGATCGCCACCAGATACACGCTCACGAACCGGACAAAGTCCCGCAGCACGTGGCCACGCACCACAAACACGAATCGTCGGTACAGCACGAAGGCCAGGGAAATGCCAACCACGTACGAGAGAGCGAGGCTCAGCAGATAGCCGAGGTAGACATCCGCGAAGACCCAGAGTGTGAATGCCGAGAAGACCAAGTACCCGACGAGCGTGTTTGTCGCGCCGACCGCGAGAAACCGCACACGCTGGTCCTGTAGATAGCTCGCCATGGCCTACAGATCCGCGTGCAGCTGCCAGACGCGCTCGGCCGAGTCCCGCCAGCTGAACGCCCGCGAGCGGTCCTGACCGAAGACGCTCATGCGACCCCGCAGCACGCTGTCGCCGAGCACCCGGTTCACCGCGTCGACGAGCCGCGAGGGATATTCCTTCGCGTTCGATCGCTCCACTGCGACGCCGGCGTCTCCGGCCGCTTCGAGCAGTGCCGGGGCGTCGGAGTGCACGACCGGGGTGCCGAGATGGAACGCCTCAATGATCGGCAGGGCGAAGCCTTCTTCCAGGCTCGGATACACAAACACGCTGGCCCGGGCAATAACAACGGCCAGGTCGGAGTCGCTCAGCCCGGAGAGAGCGCGAACGCGCCCCGGCTCGAGCCCGGCTTCATCGGCGACCGAGGCCAGGTCGAGCTCGCCCCAGGTGTCCGGGCCGAGCACGATCAGCGGCAGGTCCGGCGCGCCCGGCAGACCGAGCGCCGTGATCAGCGCAGTGACCGCCTTGCGCGGATCGAGCGACCCCGAGGTCAGAATATACTGCGACGGCAGGCCCAGCGCCTGTAGGCGCTCTTCCACGAGGGGAATGGTCGGCAGCACGAGCCCCCGACCCACGGCGCCGCCGATCACGCGCACCCGGTCGCCGAGGTCCATGATCTCGGTCAGCTGGTTCGCCACGGCGTGGCTCGGCACGACAATGGCGTCGGCGTGCTTGCGGGCGCGCTTAAGCATGCTCTTGGTCCAGGCCACGGTTGTCGGCGTCAACGATGACGGATGCGTCCAGGCCAGCACGTCGTGCAGGGTCACCGCAATCTGGGTGCCGTCTACGGCCCGATCGTGGCGGCGCAGCGGGGCCAGTAATCCCGGCGCATGAATCAGGCCAGTGCCCGACGACGCGGTCACGCCAAGCGCCCAGGCCGTGGCCAGCTCGCGGCGGGCCAGCGTCGTCTTGAACAGGTTCGCCAGACCGGGCAGCGCGGCCTCAATGAGTTCATACTGTGCGGGCGGTGAGGACGAGACGATGCCCTCCACCGCGCATTCGGCCGGAGCGGTCGCAATTAGCGCACGCGTGAGTTCCTCGGTGTAACGCCCGACGCCACCCGGAACCGGGGCGACCATCTGGTCGACGACTACCCGCAGAGTGATCATGCTGTCTCGAAGACTCCCGCGGCGAAAGCTTCGGCCTGGGCCGACTGCCAGCTGCGCATCGGCTCAAGCCCGGCGGCCGCCCAGTTGGCGTGGCCGAGCACGGAGTACGCGGGCCTGGGCGCCGGCAGTACAAACGCCGAGCTGTCGGTCGGCAGCACGCGTTCCGGGTCAAGTCCGGCCAGGGCGAACACGTCGCGGGCCTGGTCGAACTTCGACGCCACCCCGGAGTTCGTGCCGTGGTAGATGCCGGCGGGCGCGTCGGAGTCGAGCAGCAACACGATCTGCGCGGCGAGGTCGACCGTCCAGGTGGGCTGTCCGACCTGGTCGTTGACGACGTTCAACGTGTCGCGCGTGCCAGCGGCCTTGAGCATGGTCTTGGCGAAGTTCGGACCGTTCTTGCCGTACAGCCAGGCCGTGCGCACGATGTAGCTGCGGGCGCCGTTCTCGGCGAGCGCGAAGTCTTCACCGGCGGCCTTGGTGCGACCATAGGCTGAGATCGGGCTGTGCGGCGTGTTCTCAGCGTAGGGCGTGGTCGCACTGCCGTCGAAGACGTAGTCCGTCGAGAGCTGCACGAGCTTCGCCCGCAAAGCGGATGCTGCCAGCGCGAGATTGCGCGGCCCCACCGCGTTCACGGCGTAGGCCGCGTCTTCGTTTGTTTCGGCGTCGTCGACCTTGGTGTACGCGGCGCAATTGATAATGACGTCGTGCCCGGCGACTGCGGCCGTGACCGCGTTGAGGTCGGTCACATCGAGGTCGCTCCGGCCGAGCGCCGTCACCTCGCGACCGGCCAACGCCGTCTGCAGGTCGCGCCCCAGCATGCCGGTGGCCCCGGTGATCAGATAACGGGTCATGCTAGTTCAGCGCCGCCCGAGCCTTGAGCGGTTCCCACCACTGGCGGTTGTCGCGGTACCACTGCACCACGTCGGCCAGGCCCTCTTCGAACGGAACCTCGGGCGCGTAGCCCAGTTCGGCCTGAATCTTGCTGATGTCGACCGAGTAGCGCAGGTCGTGTCCGAGACGGTCGGCGACGCGGTCGACGTACGACCAGTCCTTGCCGGTCGAGTCGAGCAGCAGCTGGGTGAGCTCCTTGTTGGTGAGTTCGGTGCCGCCGCCGATGTTGTAGATTTCGCCGGCGCGACCGCCGACGAGCACCATGGCGATGGCGCGAGTGTGGTCGTCAACGTGCAGCCAGTCGCGAATGTTGTTGCCCTCGCCGTAAAGCGGAACGTGCAGGTCGTCGATCAGGTTGCTGACGAACAGCGGAATGACCTTTTCGGGAAAGTGGTACGGGCCGTAGTTGTTCGAGCAGCGCGTGATCGACACGTTCAGGCCGTGCGTGCGGTGGTAGCTGCGGGCGAGCAGGTCACTGCCCGCCTTCGACGCTGAGTAGGGGGAGTTGGGCTCCAGCGCCCGCTCCTCGTTCCAGGAACCTTCGGCGATGGAGCCGTAGACCTCGTCGGTGGAGACGTGCACGAACCGGGCCAGCTTGTGGCGGAGAGCCGCGTCGAGCAGCTGCTGGGTGCCCAGCACGTTGGTCTCGACGAAGATGGTCGAGTCCATCACGGAGCGGTCCACGTGGCTTTCGGCGGCGAAGTGCACGACCGCATCGAGCCCGGGAAAGAGTGTGTCGAGCAGCTTGCCGTCGCGAATGTCGCCGTGCACGAAGGAGTAACGGGGCGAGTCGGCGATCGGGGCGAGATTTTCGAGGTTGCCCGAGTAAGTCAGTGCGTCGAGCACGACAACTTCGGCGCCTTCGAGGCCCGGGTACTTGTCTTCAATCGTGCGTCGAACAAAGTTGGAGCCGATAAAACCGGCGCCGCCGGTGACGAGGATCTTCATATAGGAGTAACCGTTCCGTTCGCTTCAATGGCCTCCGCGATTCTACCGGACCCCGATTGGTAGACTGCCGACCGTGCAGATTCGCGAACTCTCTATCCCCGATTCATTTGAAATCACCCCGAAGCAGTTTGGTGACGACCGGGGAGTGTTCCTCGAGTGGTATCGATTCGACAAGCTCGAAGAGAAGGTCGGGCACAGACTCGACCTCGCCCAAGCGAACACTTCCGTGTCCAAGCGCGGTTCGGTGCGCGGCATTCACTTCGCGGATGTGCCGCCGAGCCAGGCAAAGTACGTCACTGCGGTGCACGGTGCCGTTCTGGACTACATCATCGATATTCGGGTCGGGTCGCCCACGTACGGGCAGTGGGACAGCGTCTTGCTTGACGACACCGGTCGTCGCGCGGTCTATATTGCTGAAGGACTCGGGCACTGCTTCGTGGCATTGACCGACAACGCCACCGTGAGCTATCTCGTGAACAGCACCTTCAGCCCGGGCCGCGAACACGGCATCAGCCCGCTCGACGAAGAGGTCGGCCTGGTCTTTCCGCCTGAAGCCGGGGAACTGCTGCTGTCTCCCAAAGACACGGATGCCCCCACTCTCGCAGCAGCCGCTGCCGCCGGCCTGCTCCCCACCTGGGACGCCGCCCGTGCCTACTACGCCACCTTGAACGACAGGAACTAACGCTCATGCGCGGAATCATCCTCGCCGGCGGCTCAGGCACGCGCCTGTGGCCGATCACCAAAGGCATCTCCAAGCAGCTCATGCCCATTTGGGACAAGCCGATGATCTACTACCCCCTGTCGACGCTCATGATGGCGGATATTAAAGAGATCCTGATCATCACCACCCCGGAGTACAACGAGCAGTTTCGGGCGCTCCTCGGGGACGGATCTGATTTAGGCATCCGCATCGAATATGCCGTGCAGCCTTCGCCGGACGGCCTCGCCCAGGCATTCATCATCGGCGAAGAGTTCATCGGCGATCACAGTGTTGCGCTGGTCCTCGGCGACAATATCTTCCACGGCGCAGGCCTGGGGGCGTCCTTGCGTGGAAATGCTGAGATCGAGGGCGCGCGTATTTTCGCGTACCACGTCAGCAACCCCACGGCCTATGGTGTCGTCGAGTTCGATGAGTCGGGCACCGTGGTGTCGATTGAAGAGAAGCCGACGAAGCCTAAAAGTAACTACGCCGTTCCTGGTCTTTACTTCTACGATAATTCCGTTGTCGCCATCGCCAAGACGATCGAACCGAGCGCCCGCGGAGAGCTGGAAATCAGCACCATCAATGAGCACTACCTCAAACAGGGCAAATTGCAGGTGCAGGTGCTCGACCGGGGCACCGCCTGGCTCGATACCGGAACTTTCGAGTCCATGATGCAGGCATCAGAGTATGTGCGCGTCATCGAAGACCGCCAGGGGTTCAAGATCGGCTGCATCGAGGAGATTGCCTGGCGGGCCGGTTGGATCAGCGACGCCCAGTTGGCCGAGCTGGCAGCCCCGCTGGTGAAGAGCGGGTATGGCAAGTATCTCCAGGCCATTGTGCAGGCGGATTAAGACGGTGTGATCGCCGCTACCCGCGGGTAGCCCACCAGGATCGAATCGACAGGGTTCCTCGCAGTACCCACCGCACGGGCGCGAGATACCACGACCGGTACTTACGGGAAAGGAAAAGGTAAGCGCTGTCGTGGTGCGCCGCGATCATACGCAACGAATCCGTGCTGGTGGAGTGAGCGCCGGTGTGCGTCACGATTGCGTCGGGAACGTACAGGTTCTGCCATCCTGCCTGACCAAGCCGATAGCCGAGGTCAACGTCTTCGAAGTACATGAAGAAGGCCTGGTCGAAACCACCAATGTCGTCGAAGGCAGAGCGGCGAATGAGAAGGCACGCCCCGGAGAGCCATCCCACTGGCCGTATTTCGGTGCCGGTCGCGTTCTCAGAGCGGTACGACCGAGTCCAGGGGTTGGACGGCCAGATTCGCGAGAAGATCGCATGCCCGACCCCGGTTCGTAACGACGGGATGCGGCGGGCCGAGGGATATGTCGTTCCATCCGAATTCAGTACCCGTGGCCCGATCGCAGCGGCCTGCGGATTGGCCCGCATGACCTCTTCCAGGGTGCTGATGGCTCCGGGGTGCACAAGTACATCCGGATTGGAAACCAGTACGAACTCGTACGACAGTGGCACCGACCGCACGGCCGCGTTGATGGCACCGCCGTATCCGAGATTCCTACCCAGTGACAGCACTGTCGCGCCGAATTCGGCGGCGATTGCACGGCATTCGTCGATGTCAGCCGAAAGATTGTCGGCAATGGTCACGGGCGGTGGGCTCGGCTCGCTGACAATAACCGAATTCAGAAATGGGCCTAGGGCGGCGCTGGAATTGTAGGTGACGGTCACAACAGCAGTGCGAACTGCCGGTGAGAGTGGGTTGCCGTGCATTCGTACCATCATACGAGAACGCCGACAGAGAGGCTGCCAGTAGACGGGAGTCGCTGGCCGGGCAATGTATCCTTAGTGAACCCTGCGCCCGGTGGGGCCAAACGTCATTCAGGATGGATCTGTGGCTGTATCAAGCGAGTTCAAGCGGTCACGTGAGCTATTTGTCAACCTGACGCAGCGTGAGCTGAAGGGCAAATACAAGCGAACCGTCCTCGGCCAGTTGTGGTCCCTGGCCAATCCACTCGCCCTGATGCTCGTATACACCTTCGTGTTTGCGTTCATTTTTCGCATCACACCGCCGGTTGGTTCACCGAGCGGGCTCGACGCTTTCCCGCTGTGGTTGCTCTGTGGTTTGTTGCCGTGGATCTTCTTCTCGAATGTGGTGCAGCAGGGCATGGGCGTGCTCCTGGCCAACGAGGGCCTCATTAAGAAGGTCTACTTTCCCCGCAACGTGCTCATCTTCTCCAGTGCCGCCTCACTCTCAGTGAACTGGGCCATTGAGATGCTCGTTCTGGTGGTAGCACTGACGATTGCCGGGGCGTACGGCGTCATCCTGTGGCTGCCCGTTCTCGTGTTTTTCATGTTCCTGTTGGCGGTCTTTGCTGTCGGCATCGCGCTGATGCTCTCCATCGCGAACGTGCACTTTCGGGACACCCAGTACTTTGTCGGAATCATTTTGCAACTGGGCATGTACCTCACGCCCGTCATCTACCCCATCACGCTGGTGCAGACTCAGTCGGATCGTTTTGGCAATGTGTTCGGCTCGATCACTCTCGTTGATCTGTATCGGTTGAACCCGATGGAGAGTTTCCTCAGTGCGTTCCGCAGCGTTCTGTATGACAACACGTGGCCTGCCATCGGCGACACGGTCGCTTGCATTCTCATATCAGCGATCGTTTTCGCCCTCGGCTGGATAGTCTTCCGCCGCAATGAAAGAAAGCTTGCTGAAATCCTGTGACCGATGTAGCAGTTCAAATAGATCACGTGTCGAAGAAATTCCGTCTGTACAAGGAGCGCAACCAATCCTTGAAGTCGGCGATCATGCGCGGCCGCAAGTCCGTGCATGAAGACTTCTGGGCCCTAAAAGACATCTCGTTCGACATCAACAAGGGCGAGACCTTTGGCCTCGTCGGTGACAACGGTTCAGGCAAGTCGACGCTGCTGAAGTGCATGGCTCAAATTCTCTACCCCGACAAGGGAAACATCGCCATGCAGGGCCGCGTTGCCGCGCTCCTCGAGGTGGGTTCGGGCTTTCACCCGGAGCTGTCTGGGCGCGAGAATATCTTTCTCAACGGGTCGATCCTCGGAATGGCCAAGCAGGAGATCGTGAAGAAGTTCGACTCGATCGTTGATTTCTCCGGCGTCAGCGAATTCATCGATCAGCCCGTCAAGAACTACTCGTCGGGAATGTACGTGCGGCTGGGCTTCTCGGTGGCGATCCACGTCGACCCCGACATCCTCCTCGTCGATGAAGTGCTCGCGGTCGGCGACGAAACATTTCAGCAGAAATGTGCCGATAAGTTTGTGGAATTCCGTCGCGAAGGCAAGACTGTAATCATCGTCAGTCACGCACTGGGCACGATGATGACGATGTGTGACCGACTAGCTTGGTTGAGCCATGGGGAGCTCCAAACAGTTGGGAATCCCGAAAGCGTTGTCGCTAAGTATCGCGGTGTCGCCAAGTAGAGAACGACCAGCTGCGCTCAAGCGCACTGACATTTATGACAAGACCCAAAGGTTTCACATGATCAGCGTCACCGCTCGACCGTCAAAAGCTCGCCGCAAACCTCTCCTCGTGTGGGCGCTGGCGGTTGCTTTGGTCTCCTCCTTCCTCGTGGTGGCGGCGCCGGCCGCCCCTCCGGCCCAGGCGTTGTCGGGTTCGGAGTTTGATCCAGGCAATATCATCAGCGATGCAAATTTCTTCACTCGCAGTGCGATGACAGAAAATGAAATTCAGGGTTTCCTTGACGCCACGGTCGGAACGTGTCTCAATACGAACTGCATGAACGTCTTTCAGATGGCCACGTTCACCCGCGCCGCTAAGGAAGATTGTCGGCAGTACGTGGGGGCAGCGGTCGAGCGCGTTTCACGAATCATCTTCAAGGTGCAAGAGGCGTGCGGCATCAGCGCCAAGGTCATACTCATCACCCTGCAGAAGGAACAGGGGCTGCTAACGAGCAAGCAGCCGTCGGCAGGTGTCCTCCGGAAGGCCATGGGAATGGGCTGCCCGGATACGTCTGTCTGTGATTCCGCTTACTACGGTGTTTACAATCAGATATACAGCGCCGCGCTGCAGCTGACCAGGTACACCAAAGGTTCATTCACCTACTTCCCAGTCGGTAGCCCGTCTCAAATCAAGTGGCACCCAGAGAGCAGCAGATGCGGAGCAGGCACTGTTACCGTAGCCAACCGAGCGACGGCCGCACTTTATTACTACACGCCGTACCAGCCCAACGCGGCTGCGCTTGCCAACCTAGGCGGCAGCGGCGACACGTGTTCCTCGTATGGAAACCGCAACTTCTGGGTTTACTACAACAATTGGTTTGGTTCTACGCAGGCCAGCCCCGCACCACTGGGCGCCTTTGAATCCATCAGCGCAACCGCCGGGCGAATAAACCTCAAGGGCTGGGCCTTCGACTACGACACCCAAGACTCGATCGCTATCCACGCTTACAGTGGGTCAGCGTTTGTCGGCGGATGGGTCGCGAACGGGTCGCGAGCGGATGTCCAGGCCGCCTACCCGTCGCGCGGCCTGCTGACCGGTTTCAGCGAAACCTTTGCCGTGAACCCCGGGTCGCGACAGATCTGCCTCCACGCCATAAATAATGGCGCGGGTAGCAATACGGCGTTGGGGTGCAAGACCGTAACGGTACCCTCGACCGCCCCGGTGGGCTGGTTTGATTCCGCCACGGCAACCTCGACAGGCGTAGTCGTGCGTGGTTGGGCGCTGGACCCCACGACCGCGACATCGACCAGCGTTCACGTTTACGTTGATGGAGCGTTCTCGGCAGGCTTCGCGGCCGGCAACACTCGCTCCGACGTCGGCAGCATGTATCCCGCCCTCGGGTCCCAGCACGGGTACTCGTCAACGATCACATTGAATGCCGGTAGGCACTCGGTCTGTGCCTACGCACTGAACGTTGCGGGCTCGCAATCCACCAGTCTTGGGTGCAAAACGGTCACTGTTGCGGCCGCGGCCGCGGCCGTCCCACGAGGGAATCTGGAGTCCGTCACGGCCACGCTGACCGGAGCGAATCTGGCTGGGTGGGCCTTCGACGCCTCCACTACCGCGTCAACGGACGTGCATGTATACGCTGACGGCCGCTTCGTTTCTGGTTTCTCGGCCAACGGAACTCGCACAGATGTGCAGCGGGCGTTCCCCAGCCAGGGGAGCCGGCACGGTTTCACCCAGGCGATCTCGCTGAGCGCTGGTAGGCATTCAGTCTGTGCCTTTGCGTTGACCGCATCAGGTTCGTCGTCAGCGGCGTTGGGTTGCAGATCAATCACGGTAGCGTCGTCGGCCCCGCGCGGATACCTCGACTCTGTGCAGGGGGTAAGCGGCGGCGCACAGGTTCGCGGCTGGGCTCTCGACCCGACGACCGCAGCGTCGACCGCAGTGCATGTCTATGTGGACGGTCAATTCAGCTCGGGCTTTTCCGCCAGCGTTGAGCGCAGCGACCTTCTCAGTGTGTACCCGAACCTCGGTGCCCGGCACGGATTCGATTCCCTGGTGTCGTTGACGCCAGGATCGCACCGCGTCTGCGTGTTCGGACTGAACGCGACCGGTAGCGCTTCGGTCGATCTCGGCTGTTCGACGGTCACGACGACGTAGGGTCGCACGGAGGGTCCGGTGACGGATCCCTGATCGGATGGGTAAAGGGCAAATGCGGGCTGAGTAACTCAGCCCGCATTCTGCTTTCGCAGCGCTCTTTTAGGTGCGTGCTCGTCTAGGTGCGTTCAATGTCGCGCATCTGCAGCGCCGCCCCGGGGTTTCGCCCGCGACCGACAACACGGCCGAGTGGTCCGAGAACGCGTGCAACGCTGAGTGACAGACGATATTTCTGACTGTTCTTGATCTCGGTGAGTTCGTGCAGGTAGAGCGCCGTGCGCTGCAGCAGGTCGTCGGTCACGATGGTCATCGTTCTGACGGCCGAGTGGCGTCGACGCAGACGGTCCTGGTCGATCGGCGCGTCAAGGGTGGCGAGTACCTGGCCCCAAAAGTCCCTGTTGTAGTCAGCCAGGGTGCGTAACGCTGGGGCGCTCGACGTGACCAGCGGTTCGGCGTCGTAGGCCGTTTGAACGCGAGCAGTCAATTCGGAGAAGAGACTGAAAAAGCTCACGTTCTCTTCGAGAGCCAGTGCAGTGGTGACCTCTCGAGCCACCGCTGTATCGAAGACGACGATGCGCTTATTGAGCTGCGCAGCCTCGGGAACGGGTAATCCGAATCCTTCGTACGCCGACGGGAAGACCACCACACGCGCTCGCGAGTAGACGGTCCCCACCTCGGCATCGGTGAGGGTGCCGCCCGGCAGAGCGTGCATCATGGGGAATTCTCGTGCGATATCCGGGCTTCCGAGAATGACAATGGGCAATGCACTACTGCGCAGCGCCTCCAGGGCAGACCGAACTTGCTTGTGCGGAAATGCATTCCCGATGACGAGAACGTAGTTGCCGCGAGCGATGACTTCAGCACAGGCCGGGGTGATTGCCGCAGAGAAATGGTTGACTTCCGTGACATCCGCTGGCAAGCCGGAGCCCTGGTGCAGAACGGCCGTTCGAGAACGCAAGGTCTGCAGATCGGGAAAGAAATCCATGGCGTCATCGAGCGTGGCCTCGCTGATCGCGACGACACTGTCGGCATAGGCCAGTGCCGCATGCACGATTTCGGGCTTGTACGGCACCATGAGCCGCAGCCCCCAGGAACGCAGTGCGATGACATCGAGGTAGGAGACCACCCACTTTGCGCAGAACCGGTTGAGCGACGTTATCTGCCCCAAAGAGGTGACCGGCGCTATCGCGACGCCGACATCGAAGACCTCATCGATATCTCCGTAGGGGATCACTCGCAGATCCGACGAATGTAGGTCGAAAAAGTCGATGACGTCCTGGGGAGCAGCCACGGTCACTGCTATCGAACCAGGGTCGACGTTTTCCTTGACAAACTGCAGAAAACTCAGAGCATTCTTCGTGGATCCGTCGAAGGCTAGTGAGAGGTGGTGCAGGTCGATCAAGACCTTCTTGCCCGGACCATCCGGGTGCGCAATGATGTCCGCAAAGCGGTCGAGCACCGAGTACTCGTTCTTGATGAAGTTACTCACGGCGGCCGGATAAAACGGGTACCGGGCGTGCAGAATCTTGGAGTTCTCTGCCTCGAGCATCGCACGCTGTTCAGTACCAAAGCTCGTGCTTCCGACGTGGTAAACCAACGCATGGTTCGCGATGAGTGACGAATAGCCGAGGGCGTTGAGGCGCAGGCAGAAATCGTTCTCCTCGTTGTAGCCCATTCCGAATACCTCGTCAAAGAGGCCATTGTTGGCGACCAGGGAGCGACGGATCAGGAAACAGAATCCGATTGCGACCGGTGTTATGTAGTAGCGGGGAAGACTCGGCGAGATGGCATCAAACACACGTGCTGTGCGGGCCTCGTCGCGGTCCGCAAAACGGTCGCGCTGGTAGAAGGGCAGGGTCGCGATGGTGGCATCGTTGCTTCGCGGGCAGACGACCGCGTGGCGTTCGGAAAGGTTGAGCACCCGGCGCATTTCATCGAGCGAGCCTGGCGTGATGCGGGTGTCGCTGTTGAGCAGCAGAAGGTCGTTGCTCGTGCGATCGAGCTCGAAGGCAGCACGATTGCAGGTGCGGACAAAACCGAGATTCGAAGGATTGCGCTCGTATCGAAAGTTGGGCAGCCCGAAGATCATGCCCAGCAGGCCAGCCTCAATCACATCGGCGTCGGGCCCACAGTCATTGACGATCAGAACGTCGTAACTGTCGGCAGGTGCGTGTTCGATGAGAGCGGCAATGCAGCTGCGCAGGGATGCCCAATCTCCGTAGACCGGGACCACAATCGTGACGCGATTTAGATTCTTGTCCGCAGCGGGAGCCTGTGTCGAGGCGGAAGTCGCGGTGTCTTGTTCCTGAGGAGCGGGCATCCACTCAGCCTACCGGCGGGATCAATGAGGTCGGAAAGCTAAGGTTGTTCAGTGAGAGTTCTCTTGTTGTCGCATAGTTCCGCCGTCGAAAATCTGGGCGGCGCGGAATTGTCAATGTTGCAGATGATCGACAACTGGAGAATCTACGACCCGTCGGTAGAAATCATGGTCGTATCGCGCACCCCTGTGGGTCTTCTGCAGCCCGAACTCGAGCGGCGCGCCGTTCCGTGGCTGAACCTGGAATTTGGATCGTGGGTACTCCCGAAGCTGATCGTTGCGCCGGAGGATGTGTACCGAACCGCGCGTCACGACTTTTTGGCCACGAAGGCATTGGTGCGGTTGATTCAGGAGTTGGCACCGGACGTCGTTGCAACCAACACGATCGTGGCTCCCTGGGCGGCCCTCGCGGCGAAAATGGTGGGCGTTCCGCACATTTGGTTCCCCAGCGAATACGGCGACGATCACGAGTTTGCGATCGGAGTCGACCACACCTTTGAAGACTTGGGAGCGCTGTCCGACCTCGTCGTCGCGAACTCGGGGGCGCTGAAATCGTACCTGTCGCGCTGGATTCCGGAAGAAAAGATGGCCGTCTTGTATCCCGCACTGGACTTTTCTGACATTGCAGATCGCGTGAAGGGGAACGCAGAGTGGGTAAATCCCTTCTCGGACGAACCCGAGACCCTCCGCGTGGTTTGTGTTGGCAGAATTGCGCCGTCAAAAGGGCAGGCGCGGCTGGTGCGCGCCGTGTCCGCGCTCCTAGAGCGCAACGTTCGCGTTGAGGTGGCATTGGTAGGGAGCGGCAGGGACGGTGACCTTGCCAGCATCCGTTCGCTGATTGAGGAGCTGGGCGTGGGCGACAGGATCACCCTCACCGGCGAGGACGCAAATCCCTTTCCGTATATTGCCGCAGCCGACGTCGGCGTCGTTGTCTCGGTCAGTGAAGGGTTCGGGCGCGTCACCGTTGAGTACCTCGCGACCGGAAAGCCGGTCGTCGCGGCGCGGGTCGGAGCGACACCGGAACTGGTCGCAGACGGTCGCACCGGGCTTCTCTACGACCCCACTGACGAATCAGCGCTGGAACGGGCGCTGCTTACCTATCATCAAGACCCGACGTTGTTGGCAGCCCACGGCGCGGCCACCCGGGCAGCGGCTGCTGAGATTGTGAACCGCAACACCCTGCCCGCGATCGTGCGGCAGATCGAGAGCTGCATTGTGGCCGGGTCTGCTCCCATCGAACGGATGCCCCACCTGGTCCTGTCGTGGATGACCCTGCCGGCTGCCGCGCAACAGATGTTTCGTGACGTCGGAGCGTCGGTCGATCCGCACGACTCGATTACTTGGACTGTAGGAAACACTCTGGCTCGGCCGCTACGCATTGGCCGTCGAACGGCTGCGCGCTTGGCTCGGCGCCTATTGCCACGCAGCATTCGGAACGGATGGCACTCATGAAGGTATTTATTCTCTCGCACAGCTCGGCGGTTGAAAATCTCGGTGGCGCCGAGCTGTCGTTGCTGCACCTGATCGACGCCTGGGCGAAAGATGATTCCGAGGTGACATTCTCGGTCGCGGCGCGCGGCCCGGTGGGACTGTTGCAGCCTGAATTGGCGGCTCGCGGCGTGACCACCCACACCCTGGATTTCGATGCCTGGGTGCTCCCGCTCGTGCGCACAGACCCCGCCGACATTCTCGACACAGCCCGTAGAAACTCCGAAGCCGTCTTGGCCATCGTTGAGCTCCTGCGGCTCGAAACCCCCGATGTCGTCATCACCAATACGATAATTTCGCCGTGGGCAGCACTCGCAGCGCGGCATCTCGGCATTCCGCACGTTTGGTTCGTGCATGAGTTTGGCGATCTGGACCACGGCCTGCAGTTTGAGATATCGCGCGCATCCACTTTTGAAGATATCGGCATTCTCTCCGATCTGGTCGTCGCCAACTCGCGTGCCGTTCACGAGCACATAGGCCAGTGGATTCAGGCAGACAAGCTCGCGATCGCCTATCCGGTCATCGACCTGGCGCGGGCCCGCGAGCTCGTCGGCCGGGCGCCTGCCGAGCCGATCCTGCCGCAGGTTCAGGCCAGGCTCACCGCGGTCATGGTCGGGCGCTTGGCAGCGTCCAAGGGACAGTGGCGCCTTCTGAACGCTGTGGCGGCGCTGCGCGATGAGGGCACGATCATCGCCGCGATTCTTGTCGGTGGCGATCAGGGCGACGACGCCGATGCGGTGAAACAACGCGTTCACGACCTGGCGCTCGACGACCAGGTTGTGTTCGTGGGCGAGACCGACAACCCGTTCTGGTACATCGACCGCGGAGACTTCGGAATCACCGCATCCACCAGCGAAGCATTCGGTCGCGTGACCGTGGAATACATGGCCCTGGGTAAACCGGTCATTGCAGGACGCAGCGGCGCGGGTGCAGAACTGGTGCGTGACGGCGTTACGGGGCTGCTCTTCGACCCCAACAGCCCTGATGATCTCGTGCGCGCCCTGCGCTACGCCGTTGACCATCGGAATGATCTCAGCGCAATGGGGGAGGCGGCTCGCAGGTCGGTCGCGGACATCTCTGTGGCCTATCCGCTCGCGACCATCGTCACGCGGATCGAAGCCTTGGTCACTGAAGGACCGGGAACGATGCCGCGACTGCCGAACGCGCTCAACCTCTGGCTCGACCTGCCGGCCGCCGTCGAGGGCACGGGCCGAGCGCTCCACGCCCGCAACACGGCCGTTCTCTCCTCGGCGTCGTGGCGGCTGGGAACGTATGCCCTGAAGCCCGCCAGACTGCTCAAGAGAATCACTCGACGATTGGTACGACGTGCACGCCGCAAGTAGTCGAAGGGCCCGCGCGGCTGAATTGATTCCCGCCTTCCCTCAGATTCACGGCGAGCGGTCGCGCCTGACGCAACCCCTACTCGCCCTAGTCGTCGCCTTCGCTTTTTTCCTGCTCTTTCCGCCCGTGGGCTTCGACAGTCGGTATTCACTCCTCGAGCTTTCCCTCCTAATCCTGGCCGCAGTGCTTCTCATTACTGCGGCCGGCCGAGTAGCCGTTCGTGGATTGACCATTCCCACCGCTCTTGTCGCGTTGGTTGTTCTCATGTGTATGTCGGCAGCTTGGAGCTTCACCTCATGGGAGAGCGCGAGGGATGCGCTGGCATTTGCTGTGCTCGCCTTGGCAGCGGCCTGTATCGTTCGCTCCGCCCGCATCAATACAATCCTGATTGGAATTGTCGCCGGCGGTCTTCTCGCGCTCGGCGGTTCCCTGGTGCTCATTGTGCTGGCTCCTGAGCAGGCGTTTTACCACACCGGCGCCATCCAGGGCTTGTACGGAAACCGCAACGGTTTCGGTTACGTCATTCTGATGGCCTTCCCCGCAGCCATTGCTATGCGCCTAAATTTCCGCGGTGGAGTTTGGCTGAAGATTGCCGTTGCCGTGGCCCTGGCGGTAGGCGTTGTCGCCAGTGATTCCAAAACCTCGATCTTCGCGATGACGCTCGTGTTACTGGTCTGGATTGCACTCGTGCTGCTCAGGCGCAGCTGGATCTATGTGGCCGTTTTGGCGGTGGGAACCGCGGTTGTGGGTGTCGTGGTCATCGCCAACTTTGATCGCGTGCTCGAGTTTCTTGGCAAAAACGCGACCCTCAACGGCCGGTCGGAAATTTGGAACGCGGTGCTGTCGGTTGTGCCACAGAGTCCGGTGATCGGTTTCGGTTGGTCGCGATCCTGGCCAATCGGCTCGCCGCATAGCCGGGCCGTCGTAGAGGCCCTAGGCGGCCACGCCGTATTTCACGCTCACAATGAACTGTTGAACTGGCTCGTGACCCTCGGTGCAGTCGGCGTTATCGTCGTGATGGCGCTCTATGCCTTCGTGTTGTGGGGAGGAGTGCGCATTTATCGCAACAGGGGAGTCATTGGCGGCATCTGGATCCTCCTGGCGGGCGTGATGCTCATTGGGCGTGGCTTCACTGACATCAGTGAGACCTCACCCCAGGGATGGTTCATGCTCGTGCTGGTGGCTTGCGCCGCGGCAAAATACTGGTCCGGCGATTCAGCGAAGCCAACTTCACGATGGTTGCTCCTCCGCCTGCCGCAGCGTCGAGGCGCACCGCGACGTGCTGAACGCGAAGAAATGGTAACTTCAGAGTGATGATAAACCGCACACAGACCGTTGTAGTAGTTGGCCAAGGATACGTAGGGCTCCCCGTCGCAATGCGGGCAGTTGAGCAGGGATACCGGGTTGTTGGCGTGGATGTCGACACACGACGCGTTGACAGTCTCAAGGCTGGAGTCTCGTTCGTCGATGACATCACGGCCGAACAGCTCAGCGCGGCGCTCGAATCCGGTGCGTACCTGCCGACAACGGACTACGCGGATGCGGCCCAATTCGATATTGCGGTCATTACCGTTCCCACGCCTCTGCGCGAGAGCCTGCCTGACCTCACCTTCATTGAAGACTCGGCGGCTTCCCTCGCTCAACTGCTAAAGAAGGGTTCCGTCGTCGTTCTAGAATCGACAACGTACCCAGGCACGACAGAGGAGCTTCTGGTTCCCATCCTGGAGAAGGGGTCCGGACTCGTCGCCGGTGTTGACTTTCACGTTGGATACAGCCCTGAGCGCATCGACCCGGGCAACAAGACCTGGGGCTTTGTCGAGACACCGAAGGTCGTCTCAGGCATCACCCCGGCGTCCCTCGTTGCGGTCCAGTCCTTCTATGACAGCCTGGTCAATCAGACCGTTCCGGTGAGCACTCCGAAGGAAGCCGAACTCACCAAACTGCTCGAGAATACTTTTCGACACGTCAACATTGCCCTGGTCAATGAGCTCGCAATTTACGCCCACCAGTTGGGTGTGAATGTGTGGGAGTCCATTGAGGCTGCCAGCACGAAGCCGTTTGGTTATATGAAGTTCACTCCTGGGCCGGGCGTCGGCGGTCATTGCCTGCCGGTGGACCCAAGCTATCTTTCCTGGCAGGTGCGGCGCAAACTGGGCCAGAATTTTCGTTTCGTTGAACTTGCCAACGACATCAACGATCACATGCCTGACTATGTCGTTCAGCGGCTGATGATGATGCTGAACAAGTTGGGCAAGTCGGTCAATGGGTCGCGAATTGTGCTTGTGGGCTTGTCGTATAAGAAGAACACTGGTGATATCAGGGAATCCCCGTCGCTGCGCCTCATCGACATCCTTACTGAGTATGGCGCGACCGTCGTAGGTATTGATGAGCATGTTGAGGCGCACCGTTGGCCTTCGAGCGTGGAAAAGGGCGCGCTCGACGCGGCCACGCTCGATGGAGCCGACGTCATTGTCATGGTCACCGACCACGACGACTTCGACCTCGACGTGCTTCGTGCAACGACCACCGGGATCCTCGACACGAAGAACAAGCTGTCCGGAGAGCATGTCGAACGGCTCTAGCGGGGTTCTGGGGTGGTCTAGAGGATGGCCGTTGTGAAGTCGTCGCTCCCGACGCTCGCGAACGCGGCATCTGTTCTGGCTGTGCAACTGTTCGCACTGGTAACTTTGGCCCCGGCGAACTTCGGGCTCTTTTCCGTTCAGTACCTGCTGTTCGCCTTCGGATCGTCGCTGTCGCTGTCGCTGATCAGTGAGGCCTGGTTGCGGGCTGACCTCCAAGGTCGGGGGAGGGCTGAGTGGCGCGCCTATTCCTCGGTGACGCTCTATCTGTCGGGGGCAGCCGGGGCGGTTACCTTAGGCCTTTCGCTCCTCATCGAACCTCTGCGTTCTGTGGCGTGGTTGGGCGCAGTGGCCGTGGCCGCGGCCGTCTATCGAAGCTCAGCTCGCTACTATTCCGTGCGCATGGGGGAACGGCGGGGCGTGATCTCCGGTGACTTGGCGGGACTGGGTGTGGCATCGCTGGTCTGGGTCGTCTTGTTCTCGGCCGGTCTTCGTGATCTCTGGATCATGACGGCGGTTTGGGCTGCCTCGGCTGTGGCCGCAGCGGCGTTGTCCAAACGCCCGAAAATTCTCAGGCCTCAGTCTCTCGGGGAGTGGAGGCGCGGGCATGCACAGCAGATCCGTCCGCTGCTTCGAGACTCGCTGCTGATGGACGCAGGCTCCATCGGCACACCATATTTGTTGGCCCCGGTTCTCGGACTGGCCGGCTTTGGTGTCTATCGCGCAATTTCTAATGTTGCCGCACCCGTTCGCCTCGTTCTGAACCCGATCCGACCTCAGCTGGCATCGGCGGCCATAGAAACACAGCGATCCGGAAAACGCGTGGGGATCGTTGTAGCCGCGAGCGTCATCTTCGGCGGCGCAGCCTACCTAGGCGTCTTGTTGGTAGGAATGCTCCCGGTTAGCCTCGGTTCTCTCAGCGAGATTGTCACCTTCGCCGTCCCCGCGGCAGTGTTCGTCAGCGCTAGTTTTCTTGGGCACTACTTCTATATCGTTGCCCGTTCCCACCTGAGCGGGCGACGGCTGTTGGCGGGCCGAATCATTCAAACTGGTCTAGCCATCATCGTGCCAATCGCTGGTGTGTTGCTCGGGGGCCTGTCCGGAGCAATCTGGGGGTACGCCGGCTGCACCGCATTCTCTGCCCTGGTCTGGATGGCTTTGGTCCTGCGGCCCTCAAGAGCGTGAGGCGATCGTTCGTTCCCGGGACGGTCAGGCGGCTCGGCCAAAGTGTCTGCTGAGGATCGGTTGGGAGATAGAATCCTCCTATCGCCACTTTTCCGCACTTGAGCGTCAGGGCGGAAGAAGTGGAAACGGTATGAGCAGGCGAACGGTCGTCGGGGGCGCATACCCAGCGGCACAAGTCGAGCCGGTGAGGATCGAGCACCAGCTGCCGCGTCGGCGCGATATTCAGGGCCTTCGCGCGGTAGCTGTGATGTTGGTGGTTATTTATCACTATTTCCCTCAGTACCTGTCCGGTGGTTTCATCGGCGTCGATGTCTTTTTTGTAATTTCCGGATTCCTCATTTCCTTGTTGTTGTTTAAAGAGATTGAACGCTCAGGGCGCATCTCGTTGTCCGCATTTTATGCACGTCGAATACGGCGGCTCTTACCCGCGGCGTTTGTGACGATGATCGGGACGGCGATGGCGGCGGCGCTGATCGTTGGTCCTGTTCAACTGGTCGCAGTCCTTCAGGACATGGCCTGGACTGCCGTCAACTTGGCCAATTTCCACTTTCAACAAGCGACCACGGGTTATTTTGATACGTCAGAGCCGTCGCCATTCCTACACTTCTGGTCGCTCGCGGTTGAGGAGCAGTACTATCTTGTTTGGCCGCTGCTCCTTACCATCGTTCTTTTCGTTTCTCGAAACCGGAAGGGCATCTTCATTTGGGTCCTTCTGGCCATTATCATCGGTTCTCTGTCCGCTTCCATAGTTGCCACGAATGCGGGGGCCCCCGAAGCATACTTCTCACTGGGGACTCGTGCATGGGAACTCGCAATCGGCGGTGTGCTCGCCTACGTCATCCTCCATCGCCGTTTCGTTATCTCAGGGCGACTGAGAACGGGCTTGAGCTGGGTCGGGGTTTCGGCGGTTGCGGGGTCGGCTCTCTTCTTCACTGACGTGACGCCTTTCCCCGGATGGACTGCGGCCATTCCCAGTATTGGCGCGGCGTTCATCCTGTGGGCCGGATCGTATGGAGCAGGGGGCGCGGTCAACCGGCTCTTGGCGCTCCGACCGGCTCAGTTCATAGGGAACATTTCTTATTCTTTGTACTTGTGGCACTGGCCTGTTCTTGTGCTCGGATCTGCCTTTTTTGAAGACGGCCCCGGGAAGCTGCAGCTGCTGGTGCTCGCCTTCATCTCATTTGTCCTGGCCATTGGGAGCTACTTCCTTGTCGAGCGGCGGCTTGGCCGAATCAGGGGCTTCGCTCGTTCCCGTCGCGTTTTGGTCGTAGGACTGGCGGTGACTTTGGTCGCGTCCTCGACCCCTTTGGTAGCCTCGGCCTTTGTGCCTCAGTCGTCCGGCGAAATCATCGCTGAAGAAGGTCCTCCGAATATCGCCCTTTCGTCGGCGAATAGTCCGATTACCTTTGACGCTCAAGGCCCCGGTATCGTGCCCAAGGTCGTCCCGGCCAATCTGCGCATTCCGCTTGATGAACTCGGTAATGACCTTGCGGAGGTATTCACGAATGGTTGTTATGCGGCAACGGTGACCGTTTGCGAAGGCGGCGACCCCAATGGCAAGACAAAGATCGTACTTGCCGGAGACTCTCATGCTGGTCAGTGGTGGCCAGCTGTTGAACGGGCGGCTCGAGACAACGGCTGGAAGCTCTATATCGTAGGCAAGAACGGGTGTCCGCTAGCCAACGTTGAAATCAGTCAGGGAGCGACGAGCGACGAATGGCCCCAGTGTGCAATGTGGCAGAGGGATGCTCCGAGTGCAATTCTCGCTCTCGAACCGGATCTCGTTGTTGTCGCAAATCATGCACAGGGATACCGGACGAGCAAAGCTAGCCTCAAGCGCGGGTTCACCGACAAATGGCGTGGGGGCGCCGCGTCAATGCTCCAGGAACTGTCAGCAGGCAGCGGTGTACTTCTCATAGGACAAACTCCCACGCTTCTGGCGGACCCGGCCACGTGCCTATCTGAAAATATTCTCGATGTCAGCGCTTGCTCCACTCCACTTGACGGGGCGGTCCCTCCCGATCTTCGGGGCTTAAATGAGAGCCTTGCTGCACAACAGCATGTGTCGTATTTCGACCCGCTCCAGCTGGTGTGTTTTGATGACGTGTGCCCAATGATTACCAGCAATGTTGTAATGTACCGCGATTCATCGCATCTCTCGGCAACGTATTCGACGCAGCTGAGCCCTAAAGTGGCTGCGGTGATTTTGGCTGCACTGGCTGAACACCGTTAGGGCAGGAACGGCGTCTGACGTGCCAGAAAAGATTACTCAAATTAGGGCCTCTTCACGCACAGGTCGTGGGACAGCCGGGCCCGGGTTGAACGCATCGGACAGTGACGTCAACAGGTGGACCGAAGCCTTCTGTCCACGGTGTAGGCACGAATAATTGAAACTGATCCCTGATGTCACGACCTTGTCGGTTCGGCCCTGACCTGTCGTACGTATTCAGGTCAGACCGACGGCCTTCCGGAATGTGGCTTCCCATCCGGCGAAGCTGTAACTTCGCTCGACCGCATCGCGTCCAGCCGCGCCCCGAGCGGCACGGCGAATCGTCGACTCCTGCAGGATGGATTCAATGGCTGATAGCCAGTCGTCAGCGGAGGAAGCAGCGAGCCCTTCGGCAGCCTTGAGTACGGCCGCGTTTGATCCGACAGGACTCCCGATCATCGGCAGTCCAGTAGCGCCATATTGAAGAAGTTTGTAAGCGCACTTCCCACGCGTCCACTCGGTGTCATCGAGGGGCATGATGCCGAAGTCTGCGGCTGCCAGATGATGCGAGAAGGTCGAAGGGTGCCAGGCGACGCGGTCGACCATCGGGCCGAGAGAACCGAGGTTCCCTTCGCCTGCGCTGATTACGGTTATGCGAAGTCCATTCATGCGGTGGAGGGCGAGCAGCGGCTCAGCGACAAGCCGTAGGTATGATTCAGTACTCGGCGATCCGAGCCAGACTGCACGTGGAGTTGACTGCAGTTCATAACTCTTTTTTGTCGTGTACTCGTTGGGATTGACGCAGCTGGGTATCACCACGACATCCTCACTATGTACCGAGGCCTCGTTGGCTAGAAAGTCATTACCGGCTATGACGATGTCTGCGGCGAGAACGGCGCGTCTCCAGACCCGGCTCTTCGACCAGAGTTTGTCCAAGCGACCGCTCGGTGAGTGCATCAGCGCATCATCGAAATCATAAATGCCTCGTGCAGAGTTGCCGAGCAGACGAGCCTCGATACGGCCATTGCTAAATGGACTGGCCTGGCGGGAAAGCAGAAGCGTTTCATCACCGACGGAACTGGCGAGTTGCCTCAACTTCAGCTCTGAGTTGAGGAGCAGATGCGGCGCTCGCGCTAAAACTGCCGGTGAGTTCGAAGCGCCGTCGAGATAAGTGTGACTTTGAGCGTCTACGCCAAGCCAATCCAGCCAGTCGAAGACCCTAACGCGGGCGCTGCCGGCCCTTCGTCCGTAGGACGTGACCGTCTGAAGGTGATGCTTTTGATGTTCGATCATGGGTTCCTCTCGCATGCAGCTGCCGAGTTTCAGACGCCGTCCGCTGACGTCTCTCCGACAAGTTCACGGTCATCGCTTCCAAGATGCTTGAAAATAGCGGGATCGGTACTGGTCATGAGTGAAGACTTTCGACGTAGTACGTGTTGAGCCGGTCCCAGACATCCGCTCGATCGAATTGCGCAGTAACCCGGATACGTGCTGCCTCGCCCATGCGGCTGCGCAGGCTTTCATCGGCAATAAGACGCTCCAACGCGTCGGCCAACTCCGTTGCGGAGCCGACAGCGACAATCAGCCCGGTAATCTCCGTGACAACGGAATCTACGGCTCCTGTGGCGTCCGTGGTCACGGCCGGGACGCCCGACGCTGCAGATTCGAGAACGACATTGGGAAATCCCTCACGGTATGTGGGGAGGCAGAAGATATCCATGAGTTGAAAGTAGGGGCGCGTGTCATGAACGTGACCGGTAGCGATCATTTGCCGTCCCGAAAACCTGATCGCTTCGATGAGGGACCCGTCTTCGCCCTCGTCAAGACCACCAACTACCAAGAGCTGATGATCAACCCCCCTTTGGGTTAGGAGCGCCCGCGCCTCAGACAAGACTGTCAGGCCCTTGTCGGCGCTGAGTCGCCCGACGAAGCCGATGACCGGAACTTCAGCGACGATGCCTAAGGATTCGGCGAGGGACGCAATTTTGCCCGGTGCGAAACTATCACGGGTAAACGCCTCCACGTCGACGCCGTTCGAACTGCCGTGACCGAGAACGCGCACTTTTGCCGCTGATACGAGCCCGTATTCAACGACCCTGCGCGAGAGACTTTCACTCACGGAAACCACATCGTGCGCTACGCCCATGGAAATGCGTTCCAGTGCGGCAAGCATGCGTCGCTGCATTCCCGAACAGGTCTCCAGTCGGAGACCGCGCAGTATATATATGCGGCGGGGGACTTTAGCGAGAAACCCAGCTATTCCACCTAGGAGGGCGGCTTTGGGGGTGCCGACGGATATGACGTTGGGACGGACCTGACGTAGCAGACGATGCCAGGCGATGAGAGAGCGAAGGTCCTGAAGTGGTGACGGCTGTCGGACCATAGCGACTGCATGGGTCGCGATACCTGGCACCGTGCCGAGCGCGCTCAGTGCCGGACCTGGAGCGCTGACGACATGCACATCCCACCCCTCGTCACGAAGGTACTCCGGGAAACCCCGCATCAGTGTCAGCGACATATCACTGGTGACGCCGAGCAGAATTCGTGGGGGGTGAGTCATGCGCTTTCGGCGGCTTCGGTCTGAGTGTCCTTGAACCAAGTGAGAGTCTGCTCCAGGCCAGAGGTCAACGAAACCGGTTCAACGGCCGGAAACAGCTGGCGAACACGAACCCCATCCGACTGTGATGCGCGGACATCGCCGACGCGTGTTTCCTGATGCGTTTTGGTGACGGCGTGTCCCAGGAGGGTTTCCATCTCGCTGATGAGTTGCAGGAGCGTGGTGTTGGTGTTGAAGGCAAGATTGACGGGATCGTTGGAGTGAGTCCCCTCGGCGATAGCGGTGGTGATCACGGCGCACACGGTGCCGACGAAGGTGAAGTCTCGAGACTGCAACCCATCGCCATGCACGAGCAGGGGCGCATCGGACAGTGCAGCATCGAGAAATTGAGGTATGACGGCGGCGTAGGCGTGGCCGGCAGCTTGCCCGGGACCGTAGACGTTGAAGAAACGGAACGCTAGGTTCTGCATTCCATAAGAGAAGTTGTACGCGAGCGGGTAGCCCTCCGTTGCTTGTTTGCTCACCGCGTAGGGACTCATTGGCCGAGTCCAATCGAATTCCGACTTGGGCAGCGCCGGGTTGCTGCCGTAGACGGAACTGGACGAGGCGACGATAACCTGATTGATGCCGGATGCCCGTGCGCTCTCGAGCACGTTGAGGGTTCCGGTCGAGTTCGCGTCGTGTGTCGGCCGAGGTGCGGCGACGGAACGCGGGACGCTGGGGATTGCAGCGAGGTGCACGATCGAATCAACGCTCGCCGCGGCCTCGGCCAGAATGTCCAGATCGAGAATACTTCCCTCGAAGAACTGGGCGTTAAGACCGGTCAGGTTCTCGCGATAGCCCGTACTGAGATCGTCGAGGATGCGTACTTCCCAATCGGGAAAGGTGTTGTTGATGTATCGGGTCAGATTCGATCCGATGAATCCGGCGCCGCCGGTGATGAGAACCTTCATTGCAGTTTCTTCTCCTTGATCTGTGACATTCGAGCTAGCGAGCTGGGACGCCCTTGACGGTAGTGGCGTCCGGTACGTCCCGCACGACACAGGCGGCCGCACCGATTGTGCTGTCTGACCCGAGGCTGAGGCCCTGAAGCACGACGGCACCGGCGCCGATGAGCGTTCTGGACTGCACGGTGACGTCACCGGATACGACGGCGGCCGGGTTGACGGAGACGAAGTCGTGAATAACAGTATCGTGACCAATGGTCACATTAGGGTTGAGGTGAACATGGCTGCCCAGCCGCACGTTCGTGGAAACCTGCACGCCGGCACAGATAATACTTCCAGGCCCGATCTGAGAATCAGCGCCGATTCCGGCCGAGGGGTGCACTGCAGTGGCAGCTGTGAATCCTGCCTTGAGGAAAGCCCGCGTCACAGTCGACCGCACGGCCGGGGCCCCGATGGCCACCAGGAAATCTGCCGTCTGCCCCTGACGAAACCAATCGGCTTCGGTCCCAAGATACGAGATGCCGAGGGAGCGGAGCCTAGTGAGATTGACGCTGCTCGGTTTGGCATCGACCACGCCGACCACGCGGAACGGCGGCACCGCTGACGCCCCGTTGAGTGCAGCTACGACGTCAAGGGTCTCACGGCCGAATCCTCCGGCACCGACAATGACCAGTGCCCGTGTCATCGTGTCTCTGGTTCGGTCGGAGAGCCGAAAAATTCGGGCATGGTTGCGTTGCCTGAGGCGCTGATCTCATCGCGTCGGGTCAGCGCCCCCACTGTCTTCAGCAGAATCTTGAGGTCAAGAGCAAAGGAACGGTGTTCGACATAGTAGACGTCGAGTGCAAACTTCTGTTCCCAACTCAAAGCGTTGCGACCCGATACCTGGGCGAGGCCGGTCACTCCGGGGCGAACCTCGTGACGGCGGGCCTGCACGGGCGTGTAGCGGTCGAGGTAAGCCACGAGGAGTGGACGTGGGCCAATAAGACTCATATCGCCGCGGATCACGTTGACGAGCGTCGGAAGCTCATCAAGGCTCGTGGCGCGCAAGGCACGGCCGAACGACGTCAGTCGCTGCTCGTCGGTGACCATGCCTCGACAAGGTGCCGTGTTCTTCATCGTGCGAAATTTGAACAAGGTAAAGACGTCGCCGTTCAAACCCGGCCTGGCCTGTTTGAACAGTACGGGGCGGCCGAGTTTCGCCGCCACAAGTACGCCGACTGCCACCTGAATCGGGAGCGAAACAATCAGAGCACCGCAGGCGAGAATTACGTCGCCGGAGCGCTTGAAGCGATCGTACGCCAATACATGAGCCGCGCTCATTTCGAACCGAGAAAGCCGCGTATTCGGGTACTAATGCGCTCGACGTCCGCATCGCTGAGCACGGAGCCACTCGGCAGGGTGATTCCGGTTTCGAACAGGCGTTGCGAGACACCATTGACCAGCGAACGGTCCTGCGCGAAGACCGGTTGCAGGTGCATGGGCTTCCACAGCGGGCGGCTCTCGATGTTATCGGTGGCGAGAGCGGCCGACAGCTCGCCAGCCGGCCAGCCGGTGACTCCTGGGTTCACCAAGATGGAGGTGAGCCAGAAATTATCTTCGGAGTCAGTCGTGCCCCCAAAGATCTCCACGCCCGCGACGTCCGCAAACAGCGCGCGATACATCTCGCGAATCTGACGGCGCCGAGCGATCATGGTCGGGAGCCTTACCAACTGGGCACGGCCGAGAGCAGCCAGGATGTTGCTCAGCCGGTAGTTGTAGCCGATCTCGGTGTGTTCGTAGTGCGGCACGGGTTGGCGCGCTTGAGTCGCGAGGTAACGCGCGCGATCGGCAATGTCGGCGCTGTCGGTGAGGAGCATCCCTCCACCAGACGTGGTCATGATCTTGTTGCCGTTGAATGAGATTGCCGCTATTGCGCCGAAGGATCCCGCCGGTCGGCCGAGATGACTGGCGCCGAGCGACTCCGCTGCATCAGAAATGAGGGGAATGTCGAAGCGTTCTGCGAGGGCAGCTATCGCCGGGTAATCGGCAACCTTGCCGAGTAGGTCGACAGGAAGCAGAGCCGCGGGTCGCTGACCGCTTGCTTCTAGGTCGGTGAGGGCTTCCTCAAGAAGCGCCGAGTCCATGTTTCCCGTTGATTCAATGGAATCGATGAAGTACGGGTGCGCACCCACGTATCGAATGGCATTTGCTGTTGCCGCGAACGTCATCGTCGAGGTCAGAACGATGTCTCCTGGTTTCACCCCGTGCGCCAAAAGCGCCAGGTGCAGGGCGGCGGTTCCGGAACTCAGCGCTACCGCGTAGGAGCGCTCCGTGAGGGCAGCCAACGACTCCTCGAACGCATTCACGTCGGGTCCCAAAGGTGCGATCCAACCTGAGCGCATCGCATCCAGTACGTAGCGCTCTTCCAACTCGCCCACATCAGGGGCAGACATATACAGGCGGTGATTCATTCTGTTCGCGACTCCGTTGCGCGGCGGTAGGGCGTAGCGACTCCGGCCCGTCGGTCCCATTCGGGCTTGTCAAGGTTCTTGGGGTCGAGGGCATCGACCATGGCGTGGGAAATCTTCGGGTGCAGGGGACGGGAGTCTGACTCGGTGTCGCCAAGAAGGACCTCGTGAATTTTTTCGCCCTGACGCAGCCCAGTGTAGACAATCTCAATCTTCTTGCCGGACATGGCGATCATGCGTTGGGCAATGTCGAGGATGCGAACGGGGACGCCCATGTCAAGAATGAGCACTTCGCCAGGACGGCCGATCCCTCCAGCTTGCACCACCAGCTGGCACGCTTCCGGGATAGTCATGAAGAATCGTGTGACGTCAGGGTGTGTGATCGTGACCGGGCCGCCCGCTTCGATCAGGGAGGTGAAGGTGGGAAGCATCGAACCTCGGCTGCCAATCACGTTTCCGAACCGCACAGACAGATATGCCCGCCCTGTGGCGACGGCTGTCCAGGAGGTGAGCTTCTCGGCGACCCGTTTGGAATGACCCAAAATGCTCGTCGGATTCGCGGCCTTGTCCGTCGAAATGTTGATGAATGTGCCCACATCGACCGACCGCGCCGCCTGAAGCACGTTGAGGGTACCAATGACGTTGGTCTTCCACGCCTCGTCGGGGTACTGCTCAAGCATCGGCAGATGCTTCAGGGCAGCCGCGTGGAAGACGACTTCGGGGCGGCGTTCGGTGAAGATCTTATTCAGCGCTTCGGGGTCTCTGATGTCCGCCAGAATGACGTCTCGCGAGTCCAGCAGGCCGTTGCCGTCGATGGTGATCTGCGTCGCTTGCAGTCCGGACTCATCGCGGTCGAGCATCATGAGCTCGGCCGGGCCGAACCTGGCGATCTGCCTGCACAACACGGAGCCAATCGACCCGCCGGCGCCGGTAACCAAGACCCGCTTGCCGGTGAGGTAGTCGGCAATCGACTCTACTTCCGTGTCGACGGGATTGCGGCCGATGAGGTCTTCTATAGATACGTCTTTGAGATCGCCGACGCCGAAGCCGCCCTCTAGGAGTTTCTCCATCAGTGGAAGCACGAGAACGCGGAGGCCGGCATGGCCTGCTGCGTCCGTGATGTCTCGGATGAGCGCAGCATCGGCCCGGGCCACGCAGACGATCAGCGAGGTTGCCTCAGTGCGCTGTGCAATATCGGTCAGATCATCTCGAGTACCCATGACGTGGATTCCGTGGACGGAAAAATTGCGTTTGGCGGGGCTATCGTCCACGAGCGCCACGGGCAGGTACTTGGAATGCCGGTCCGTGAGCATTTGTGGCACGAGGTGACCGGCTAGATATCCTGCGCCGTAAATGATTGCGCGTTCGGCCTCTTCGCCCGGTTTTGCCTTGATCTCGGCGGCCAGCCTGCGAAGGTACCGCGCCCCCCCCATGAGAACGAGCACGATCGGCAATGCCACGAGAACTGAACTTCTGGGCACGTGCATGACGGTGCCGAAAATGAGGACGGGGACGCCGATGACCACAGCGACGCTGCTCGCCGTTAGGGCGAGGGCTTGGACCTCGTGGAACGTGCCAACCCTGAACCGCCCGCGGTACAAATGCAGCAGCCGTCCAATGCTCCACTGGAGAACAATTGCGACGGCGCACAAAATCAACAGCGACACCCAATTTACCTGACGGACTGAAAATTCGTAGCGAAAAAACACTGCGAGAATGATCGCGAGGGTCCAAGCGGCTGAGTCGAAGACGAATTGGCCACCGAACATCGTTCGTAGGGGAGCGACTCGGAGATACACCCGACGCCGGTAGTTTGGTTTTTTCATGGCCCCTGATTCTCCCACACCACCGGGAGCTTGCCGACGACGCGAACGCCGTCAGGCTCAAACTCTTTCCCACTGCCGACGGTCTCTAGCCGATTAGCCCGTGACGACAGGCGCAGCGGCATTTCAGCTCGCGAACCATATCCAGCCCGTCCAGTCAGTCCAAATCTGCAGTTTGGACCAGCCGGGCACGGACGCTCTACGTACCGACGGCAGCCGATAGGCTTCGAAGACGTATATGTAAAGGACTAAAATGTTTTCCCTAATCGCCTCGCTGATACTAGGGGCACTTCTGCTCGGGCCTCTCGCTTGGCGTGCCAAGGTCATAGGCCCGACGGCGACGTCGCTCGTGATGCACAGCGCGAGCGCAATCTATATATTTCTTGCCTTCGGGATCACCGCAACAGACGCTTCTGTGTATCACACGCAAGCGATGGAGATGTTACACGGCGACTCGCAGCGGGGGATCGCAGCGGGCAAAGAACTCTGGGTTTACATGCTCAATGGCATATATTCGGTCTTTGGAATTGAACCTGGAATTGCTATCGCCCTGAACGTCATTCTGCTGGCGGCACTTCCCGTTATCTCCGCGGCACTTGCTTCTTCGCTGTCCCTTCCCCGCAACACCACAGCATGGATAACCGCCCTAGTTCCCCAGAGTCTCTTCTGGGGAGTCATCTTGCTCAGGGAAAGCCTTGTTTGGTTTCTCATCATGATCAGCGTTCTCGCGCTCGCGAAGATCTGCTCGGATGAACGAATGCTGGTATGGGTTCCAACTCTGTCGGTTTCGTTGGTCCTGTTCTTTTTCGCTCGAGGCACGATAGCCGTTATTTTCGCTGGAGCGTGTCTTATCGTCATGGTGATCGTGCGCCGGAAAATCATTCTCCCCGTTCTGTTCGGCTTCGGACTGTGGCTCTCAAGTCTCTTGTTGCCGGGTGCTGCCGAAATCACTTCGAAAGTTTCCGGCGCGGTCACGCGGACGCCGCCGACTTCTACTGGTTCAGGCGTCGTTACGAGCGGAGGTTCGGCATCAGGAGCCTTTTCCTATTTCGATGTCGGCGATGGGATAGCAGGTTATATCGCCCATAAATTCGCTTCGGGAGCGAGCGTAATGTTCGGGCCGTTCGTGTGGGAGTGGTCCCACATGAATGTGATTTTTATCGCGGATGGACTCATCTGGGTTGTTGCGTTTGTTCTTGCCTTGGTGGGGTTTTTCGCCACGAAAAACCGGCTTCAGGCTCTCGTGCTGGTGATCCCCATTGCCTTTTTAATTCTTAGCATGACTTGGACGTTGTCGGACTATGGAACTTCGGGACGACTGAAACTCATGGCATTATTTGTGATGCTTCCTCTCGTGGCTCAGGGGCTGGTGACTACCTTTTCCTACTGGAAATCAAGGCGGCACCGGCGCTAGTGGATCATGATGCGTGCGCTATCCGCACCGTCCACGTCGGTTCATCGTCATCGATTGTGGTCTGAGCGACAGTGGAGTTTCTGACTTGAATTCCGGTGTCAAGCGTCGCTGGCTCGTTGCACGTGAGAGCTCTCTTGATTGAGAAAGGCGCTCGCGGCGGCGAGCGGAAGGAATATGGCCCACATATGCCCTGGGGCCTGCAAATACGGGTTGGTCGCGTTGCCCACCAGCATGGCGATGGATGTGGACAAAAAGACGATAACCGTGGGTTTGAACCGGAGTGAGTGAGCCACCGATCTCCGGATGAGAAGGAAGCCGACAGCGAGGGTCATGACGAGCAGTAGCAGGCCGACGAGCCCAACGTTGAATGCCAAGAGATGATACTGCAGCTCAAGCACCCACGGTCGTTCTGACGTACGGGCGTAGCCGGGGATCTGTGTGCCGAAGCCGCTTCCAAAGATAGGACTCACTGTCCACGCCTGGGTGAGCTGTGAGGCTTCGTCGGTTCGGATACTTTCGTCGGCATTCAGGCTCGCCGAGGTTCCGGTGAAGAAGGATGAAATCGATCGCAAGGTCGTCTTGAGAGGTGCAAAGAAGTCGATCGCTGGAGCGAAAACTGCAATCGCGCCGACCAAAATTGCGCCGCTAAATAATGCGATTGCAGCGGTTCGGGGACGAACAGTCGCGGAGACGCGGGGGCCAGCGCGAAGATAAACGTGAACCATCAGGACGATGAGCGGCGTTAGCACCATCACGATCATGATGGCGCTTCGGCTGGAAACCATGGCGGCTGCGAGGGCGATGCCCGCGCAGAAAAGCCGAATGGGCCAAGGCGGCAGCAGTGGCGGCCGTTGCACTAGCAATGAGGCGACCCACAGAGGCCCCAATGCGGTCAGAGAGGAGAGACCAAAAGAACGTGCTTGAGTGCCGTCAAAAAAGAACGTCGCTCCCAATCCTGTCTGTTCTTCTAACCAGGGCGGAACTAGTTGCGGAATGGCGCCTGACTCGCCGTAGACGAAGAGAATCAGGGTCATCGACACCAAAACTGTAGCGACAGCTGCCCCCCAAAAAAGGACTTCGAGCGCGAACGGCGTTGCAGCTGCTGCGCAGGCCAGAAGCAGTCCTGGTGCCAATACCCAGATGAGCAAGGTGTAGGGCAGGCCTGGGTTTGAGCCGCCAATGGCGATTCCGTAGGCCGCGAGGATTGCGATGGCGAGTGCAATAGCGATGAGTTCGGGTGCAATTTTGCGCCCTCGCATGAGGGAAGCTACGGCCAGAAATCCAATGATTGTGAAAACGGAGTAGAGCACCAAATTGTTCGAAACAGGGCGAAGCATGATGTACGTCAGGCCGAGTGCGGCGAGAACGGATGTCGCCCGGGCCGGGCCCTTGCCGTGGAATTTTTCCAGTAACTGTGAAGGGGCGCGGGCGGGCAAGAACTTACCTGTCATCGCGTGGACTTCGGGCGAATCGGCCCAGAGGAACAGAGCCGTTCTGAGTAAGTACGATGATTCCGCCTGCGGGAACGGCCAGAAGTTCAAGTTGCGCGAGCACAACGTTGATTCCAGGGATTGTGTCCTTGCCGAGGCACACCACGACCACAGCGCTGTCTACTCGGTCGGGGGACTCCAAGGCTTCCCGACTCCCCAGCCTTGCCGGAGAATCAACAACCGTATAGCGGTCACCGAGTGCCAGGGAAAGGCGTTCGCTTAGCACCGACTTTCCGGGGCGTTCACCCGCCGATACGAGGGCAATGGAATGAACTTCTCGAAACCGCTTCGCAGTCTGAATGATTCCTGCGATGAGGTCCGTTTCTGCTGATTCGCCGGAACGTGCAGTTGCCAGAATTGGAATTGTAGTGGCAGCCTCGATCTGCTCGACGGAGTAGATCGTGCGCGTCCATCCCTGTCGAAAGAGAACAAGCGCGGAACCAAGGAGTAGGCCTCCGAAGATCGCCAAGCCCAGCAAGAGCGGAGGGTTCGGCGTGATGGGCGCGGTCGGAGCGACTGCAGGTTGGACCTGAATAAGTTTCAAGTGTGAAGGAGTCCCTGCGGCCAGAGCAAACGTTGAGATGGCTTCCGTGGCTATTCGGTTCGCGATCGTGGCGGCCGTCTCAGGGTCCGACCACGTGACGTTGATTTCGAGGATCGAAGTATCGAGCGCTGACTGCGCGGTGACGTGTGATGCAAGCATTTCACCGGAGATGCCGAGTATCAATCCCTCAGCGACAGGCGAGAGCACCAGCGGGGTCGAAATCAACTGCTTAAAAGTTATGGTTCGGGCATTTGCCGTTTCGACCGCTTGGCTGAGCTCGTCGATGGAGCTGGTTGAAATCGTTTCAACGTCGACGTAGATCAAAGTCGCGGCGTGGTACGAGGGTGTCTGAAGGAACATCGCCGCGATCGCCGGTATTAGACATATAGCTATCGTGACCACGATCACTCTGTACGCTCGCAGGAGTATCCGGATCAGTTCTCGAAGTTCCAAGCTGTGCACCTAATCCGTCGTCGTAAATTTGGGTCGTTTGCTCGAAGGCTCATTTCGCGCCTGAGCTGAGCACCATATGGGCGCGGGACATGCATTCCCCGCCCGTTGGTAGTGTTAATCACACTATTCTCCCACCAAGAAAGGCCCGCATGACCAAGCTCCGACCGGGTGTCGTTTCCGTTGTGCTCGTGAACTACCGAGGCACCGACGACACGATCGAGGCGCTCGAGCACCTCAAGAACCTGAACTGGCCCGAAAACAAGCTCGAGATCATCATCGTGGAGAACGCCTCGGGTGATGACAGCGAACAGCGGCTCCGAGCCGCTGCGCCGCAGGTGAAACTGATCGTCTCGAAGGAGAACCTCGGGTTTGCCGGCGGCTGCAACCTGGGCGTGGCAGCGAGCTCCGGGCGGTACCTGGCGTTTCTGAACAACGACGCCAAGCCGGATGCGCAGTGGATCGCCGCGGCCGTGGCGACCTTCGAAAAATCTCCTCGTATTGGCGCGGTTGCCAGCAAGGTTGTCGACTGGGATGGCCTTCTGGTGGACTACATCGGGTCGGCCATGACCTGGTTCGGCATGGGCTACAAGCCCCTCACCGGGCAGCCGCTACCGACAACGCCGGATGTTGAGCAGGACGTGCTGTTCGGCACTGGCTCGGCCATGTTCGTTCGCCGGGATGTCTATGACGAGCTCGGCGGCTTCGACGAGCGCTACTTCATGTTCTTTGAAGACGTCGACCTGGGTTGGCGGCTCAACCTCAAGGGATACCGCTATGCGTATGCGCCGGCATCCATCGCCTTCCACAAACACCACGCGTCCATGGGCTCGTACGGATCGTTCAAGGAGACTTATCTTCTTGAGCGCAACGCCCTGTTCACGCAGTACAAAAACCTCGGCGACGAAGCTCTGGCCAAAACGTTCCCCGCCACATTGGCCCTGGCCGTGCGCCGCGCCGTAGCGCGCGGAAGCCTCGACTCCACCGAATTCGATTTGCGCAAAGGCGCCGACAACGGGCCAGACACCACGGTGGCAAAAGAGACCGTCGCTGGAATGTACGCGATTGATCAGTTCGTCGAAAATCTTCCCTCGCTGCTGATCTCGCGCAACGAGATCCAGTCGAGCCGCGTGGTAGCCGACAACCGTATCTGGCCGCTTTTCGTTGAAACGGATGCTCCCTCCTACCCCACCGAGCACTACCTCGAGGGCTACGACAAGATCATTCAGGCCTTCGGAGTGACCGAGGTGCCCGTGCTGAACCGGGTGCTCATTATTACCGGCGACCCGATCGGCGCCAAGATGGCGGGTCCGGCCATTCGTGCCTGGCACATGGCCGAGGCGCTTTCCAAGGACAACGCCGTGACTCTCGTGACTCTGGCGGGAGCCGAGCCGGTCTCTGCCCCATTCGAGATCGTGCACGTGCGACCGGGCGATGACCGGGCCATGCGCAAACTGGAATCGGCCAGTGACGTGATCGTCTTCCAGGGCCTCGCCATGGCGCTGTTTGATTCCCTGCGCAAGAGCGACAAGATCATCGTCGCCGATATCTATGACCCGATGCACCTCGAGCAGCTGGAACAGGGCCGGGAGCAGGGCACGGAGCAGTGGAAGCGGCAGGTCTCCGACGCCACCGACGTACTCAATGAGCAACTCGCTCGCGGAGACTTCTTTCTCTGTGCGTCTGAACGCCAGCGCCACTTCTATCTGGGACAGCTCGCAGCGCTGGGTCGCGTCAACCCGGCAAACTACGCCGACGACCCCGACCTCACCGACCTCATCAACGTCGTGCCGTTCGGCCTCAACCCCGTCTTTCCGCCAGCGACCAGCCCCGTGCTCAAGGGCGTGCTGCCCGGAATCGGTGCCGACGACAAACTGCTGCTCTGGAGCGGTGGGCTGTACAACTGGTTTGACCCGAAGACACTGATTTCTGCCGTGGCCGATCTGTCAACGCGCCACGACAACGTTCGGCTGTTCTTTCAGGGCACCAAGCACCCGCACCCCGGCGTGCCCGAGATGGGAATCGTCGCCGAGTCGCGTGCCCTGGCCAGTGAGCTCGGCGTGCTGGATCGTGCCGTCTTCTTCAATGCCTCCTGGGTTGACTACGCCGAACGGCACAACTACCTCGGTGAAGCGGATGCCGGCGTCAGCACGCATTTCGCGCACGTCGAGACCACTTTCTCCTTCCGCACCCGAATTCTCGACTACCTGTGGGCCGGGCTGCCGATGGTGGTCACCGAAGGCGATCATTTCGCGGAACTCGTCGCAGCGGAGAAGCTCGGCATCGTCGTTCCCTCTGGCGACGTCGCGGCGCTCACGGATGCCCTGGAAAAGGTGCTCTTCGACGAGACGTTCATCAAGGCCGCACGCAGAAACATCAAGCGGGTTCGCGCTGAGTACGAGTGGCAAACGGTGCTGGAACCGCTGGTCAGTTTTGTTGCTGATCCTCGCCACGCTCCCGACCTGATCGAGAGCGGCGTCGTGGCAGCCGGAAACGGCGTTGTGCGTCGTACCTTCGTTCGCCCGCCGAAACATGGCATTCGGCACGACATCGGTCTCCTCGTGCACTACCTGCGTGCCGGTGGACCGCGCGTGGTCGTCAAGAAGGTTCAGAGCAGACTGCGCCGTCGAAAGTGATCGACATATCCGCGCGCGGAGTCATCATCTTTCGGGAGGGCTCCGGTACAGTCAGGTCGTGGGAAGGGACGCTGCCTCGAGTATGAGATTCTTCAACAGGACCAAAGTGGTGCACGAGCCTTCTTATTCGCAGAATTGGGAGTTAGGGCACGGAACGAGCGTGGTTACAGACGGAGTTTCCGAAACCGTTCTGGCTCGAATTTCTATTACCAGCGGTTCCAATTGTTCGATTGACCTTTCCGGGCTTGCCACCTTGAATACGACATTGCAAATATTTATGTCCGACGACTGCCACCTGATCCTTGGCGAAGGGATGATGGTCAACGGTGCACTCCGGCTATTCATGCACGAGCCGTCTTCTATCACCATCGGAAGTCACTGTCTGTTTGGCGGGGGTGATGTGTGGACGTCCGACATGCACTCCATCCTCGACAAGGACACTGGCGAGCGACTGAATCCTGCCGAAAGTATCGTCATTGACGACAGAGTTTGGTTGGGCGCCGAGGTGCTGATCTTGGGAGGGAGTCGCGTTGGACGTGACTCTGTGGTCGCTGCCAGGTCGCTCGTAACGGGCAAGACCTTTCCCGACAACTCCGTTATCGGTGGGCAACCGGCGAAGGTGCTGCGCAGCAATGTCGTCTGGGATATTCGAATCCGATAGCGGAATCGATCGCCTACTGTTGAAACTTGGGTTCACCGCGTCTCCTCGCGGATCTCAGGCTTGATCGAGCAAGGGGAAAATGTGTCATCGTTTCAGACGGGGGGAGCACCATCAGCTTCGGCTGAGTGGTTCGCCCGATATCGCCGGTTCATTTCACCGAAAAGCGACAATCTGCCTCGGGTGCGAGTGCTTCTGGCTCTGCCGGCATTACTCGTGCTGGTGGGAATCGTGCTGGTGGCGCTCGGGATCAATGGATCTTCCTCGGGGGTCTTCCACGACCAGATCTCGTACGGGAGTGACCCTGACCTGATCGCCGGCCAGCCCCAGGCCACTCGATCCGACGAGTGGAACGTGCAGACAGTGTGGGCGATCGCCCAAGTAGAGCAGGGCCTTCCACTCACCAATGCGACGTTTCCGGGCGGGATGGACGCCACCCTGCCTCAGGACCTCCCGCGCGTGGACTGGACCGTTGCCTTTCGCCCGCACCTATGGGGTTTCATGGTGATGGACGTGGACCACGCCATAGCCTTCAAATGGTGGCTGCCGGGATTGGCGCTCATCGCGGCTGCGTACGTGTTTCTCGTGTCGGTCATTCCCCGTCGTCCAATCGTTGTGGCCATGATTTCCGTCGGGTTTTTCTTTAGCCCGCTCTTCCAATGGTGGTATTTATCCACGACTCTTTGGCCCGCAGTGTGGGCTTTGACAAGCATGGCGGCCTTAGTTTGGGCGTTCAAGAGCTCATCGGTGGCATCACGATGGATCTGGGCAAGCATCGTCGGATATCTGACTGTTGTAATGGCGACGGGGATCTACGTTCCATTCATAGTGCCTGCCGTTCTGGTGGTCGTCTTCTTTGCCGTTGGTCAGCTCGTAGATCACCTTCGACAGAGGCCCTTCCGAGGTGGTGTTTTCAAGCGCATAGCTCCACTGCTGGCCGGGGGCCTCGTCGCATCCGCGGTTACCGGTCTCTGGCTGTATTCCAAGCGCACTGTTGTGGATGCGTTTCTTGGAACGGCCTACCCTGGAGACCGCTCGTCGCCGCCCGGAATGGGCGATCTGCCGAGTTTCATGTCAGCTGTCGGATCGTCGTTCACACAATCACTCAACGACCAGCGCGCGGGGCTTTTGGGCGCCAACTCTTCTGAGGCATCCACTTTTTTCTATATTGGGATCTTTCTGCTGCCAGTCGTCATTTGGATCATTGCCCGGGAGATGAAAGCAAAGAGGTCCGTACCGTGGACCCTGGTCGGCCTGATTTTCGTTGTGGTGCTGTTTCTTGCCTACCTTTTTCTCCCCGGCTGGGACGGTCTGTCGAAGCTCCTTCTGCTCGACAAAACAACCGGAAACCGTGTTCGCTTAGGCATGGGGCTGGCCTCAATCGGGCTGCTGGCTTACGTTGTCAGCTATCTGGACAAGTACCGGTTGCGGGCCGGTTGGTGGCTCGCAATTATTCCTGCGGGGTTGTTTTTAGCATCTCAATTGCTCATCGGATACGTGGCTCTTCGCGGGCTCCCCGCGATGTTGGAGACGGCGCAACTATGGTGGGTTTGGGCCACCTTGTCTGCTGCATCAATTTTCTTCTTCGCCCGGCGACAGCCGCGGCTCGGTGCCGCAGCATTTCTCATTGTCACCGTAGCTGGGAGCGCACTCACGAACCCGGTGTACCGCGGCGTGCTTGACCTGCGCGAAACAGACGTCTCGCAGGCCATCATGGCTATTGATGAAGCAAACCCGCAGACCTGGGTGGGGGTCGGTAGCGGGTTGACAACCGCAATGCTGCTTGAATCTGGTGTGCGCGCCTATAACGGTTTTCAAGGCGCGCCGTCACAGCAGATGTGGGCGGCTGTCGACCCGGCGGACGCTTACGAGTTTCAATGGAATCGCCTCGCCGGAGTGAGCTGGACAGCAGCGCTGGGGGAGCCTGTTGTATCGAATCCCGCGGCAGACCAAATCAGCGTTACGTTCGACGCATGCTCACAGTTCGCCCAGGAAAATATTCAATACGTGCTATCGACCGACCAGCGCATTGACCACGCTTGTTTGTCCACAGAGTCGGGTTTCGACCTACCGAAGTCACAAATGTTTATCTACAAGGTCGTACCGAACAGCTAGGAGTCCTGCGCCACCATACTCACCTTGAGTCCTAGAACGTGCCGAACGAGAACTCGCAGGCCTGAGCTGTTACGTGCCGCTACCGCCTCGGGGATCCTGGTCATCGCATTAATCCGCGATGAAGCATGCGTGCGCGCCACCCGGGCGGCACGTCGCCAGCCTCGATTGGAAAATTCTCGTGTAAGATCCCGAAAAAACGCCTGCTCTTCGGCAAACCGGCTGCCCTCGGCTGCACGCCACGACGACACGCTGCCTGAGTGACGCCGATACTCGAATACCACTTGATCATCGACGACCAGTCGTGCACCCGCAAATGCTAGATCGATGGCGAGTGCGAGGTCTTGAACAACTTTGTAATTGGGGCGGAATCCGATACGACAAATAGCATCCCGCTGCCACGCTATGGCCGGGAAGTTCATCCAGTTGCCTCGGGTGAGGCTGAGCGCCATCCGCTCACCGGAAAGCTCGAGGGAACCGTGGAAGCGTGGGCGATATACCGCCTTCATTCGATCAACGAGGTTCATCGTGACATCGCCATTTTCGTCAATTACCCGCGTTCCCGGGTGGATGAAGGTGGCCTCGGGGTGCATGTCGATCAATTCTTTGATACGCGCAACGTAACCGGGGAGCATGACGTCGTCACAACCGAAAATCGTAAGCCAAGGAGCCTCAGCTAGGTCGATGGCGCTCTGAAAGTTTGCGTTGATGCCCACATTCACCGTGTGACGGACGTACCGGATTCGCGGGTCTCCAAGCTCGACCAGCCACTGTCCGGGAGCCTCCTCGGGGTTGTGATCGTCAATGACCACCAACCTCCAGTCAGGGTCAGTCTGGGCGAGGATGCTGTCGACCGCGGCGCGAAAATGGTCCGCTCGGCCGTAGAAGGGCATCATGATGTCCAGTGTCACGTTGAGGCTCCTTTGTCGGGCGGCACACCGAATGGCTCGTGCCTGCACTGCTGCCGGGTAGCATTTGTAGGTGAATCGATCCGCACTCGCGTCCCAGGCCGCTGTCTCCACAGTAGGCGTACTTGTGCTGGGTCTGTCTCGCTTCGGATACTCCGTGCTGATCGGGCGCTTCATGGGGCCCGGCGATCTCGCGCACGTGTCGGCCTGGTTGGCTCTGGCGCTCATCCTGTCCCTGCTGTGGCCGACGGGAGCAGGGAACGCGGCGTCACATTTTCTTGCACACGCGCGTTCGTTAGGTCACACCCCTGTCCATTCCATGCGACTCATCCTGCGAACATTCTGGCTCTCGTGCGTTGTGATGCTTGCCATCGGGATACCCATTAGCATCCTGGCTTTGGGAGCGGAGCTTGCCGACGTCGTGGTGATCGCTGCCCTGATCGTTTCCTATTCTGGGTACATCTTGGCGCGGGGAATTGAAGTGGGCCTCGGGCGAATTGAACGAGCAGCCATATGGGACGTCGTGGCGGCGCTTGCCACCATGACGTTGCTTGCTGTCGTGCTCTGGGCCGGGCTGTCGTGGGCTCTTTTGTGGCCGATCACCATCGGTTATGCAATCTTCGGTATTCAGACCTGGCTGCGGGCGCAGCATGGACACGAGGGATTGCGACAAGAAAGTATTGTTGAACCGACGAGCATTTTGAAGCTGACGTCGTGGAATTCCCTGGGGCTGCTGGCTTCAAACGGTCTGATTCAATTCGCGATGGTCTACGTATTTATTGTTGAATCGCCGGTTAAGGCGGGCTTGTTCGCTGCGGCGATGTCGCTCGCGACTCCCGCCTCGATGCTGAGCCAGGCAGTCACTCAAGTTCTAATTCCCCGTTTCTCAGAATGGTTGGCAACGGATCCAGCTGGAACCCGCCGTCGATATGTTCTGGTCTTGGCGGGTATGGCGGCTGGACTTGCGGCTGTTTTTGGCGCGGTTACCCTCGCGAGTCCCCTCATCGTGAACGTGGTCTTCGGAAGCCAATATGACGGCGCATCCACAATCATGTCCATGCTGTTGGCAGGTATTTTTGCATTCTCCATCGGGCTGGTCGCGACCGCGTACCTTCTCACCAGCAATCGTGTTGTCTCTGCCACGGTCTTCTCCATCACGGGACTGGCCGTTGGACTCGGAACTATGATCGTTGTTACGCCCCTGTGGACGGGAACTATCGCGGCCTCGATCGGCGTCACTGTCGGCTATACCGTGACTGCACTCGGGGTTGTGGTGGTGTCGCTCCTGCCCCAGAGAATGCCCACCCTGCGGGCGACGACTTATGATCCGATAGGCTGAAAAGCCGTCTTCGCAACACAAAAGGATGCAATGCTCGACACCAGCACTATTGAACTCTCGATTGTCATGCCTTGCCTCAATGAGGCCGAGACTTTGGCAGTATGTATCGGCAAAGCGATGGGGTACCTCAAGCGGTCCGGCGTTGTTGGTGAGGTTGTCATTGCTGACAATGGCAGCACCGATGGCTCGCAGCTGATCGCGGAAGAGCGCGGCGCTCGGGTCGTCGCGGTCGAAGCCAAGGGCTATGGCAGTGCGCTAATGGGGGGCATTACCGCGGCGTATGGCACCTACGTGATCATGGGCGACGCCGACGACAGCTACGATTTCGACAACTTGGAGCCGTTCGTTGAACGCCTGCGCGCGGGCGATGAACTCGTGATGGGTAACCGTTTTCGTGGAGGTATCGAGCCGGGAGCTATGCCGCCGCTACACAAGTACCTCGGTAACCCCGTTCTGTCCACGATCGGACGTATGCTGTTTCGTTCCGAGATTCGTGACTTCCACTGCGGGCTTCGAGGTTTCAATCGTGAGTCCATCCTGAGTCTGGGATTGGTCACGACCGGCATGGAATTCGCCAGCGAGGTCGTCGTCAAATCGACTTTGGGGGCGCTCCGCGTCAGTGAAGTTCCGACCACTCTGAAGAAGGACGGCCGGAGCCGCCCTCCTCACCTGCGCAGCTGGCATGACGGATGGCGCCACCTGCGTTTTCTGCTGATCTTCAGCCCCCGCTGGCTGTTCTTGATTCCGGGGACGGCCGCATTCGTGCTTGGTTTTGTCGGCGTGATGTTGCTGGGATTCGGTCCCGTCGTTGTTGGCCGGGTCGGCTTCACCTATTCGTCGCAGCTTTATCTCGCTGCGCTCACCGTGGTGGGCTACCAGTCGGTATTGTTTGCCATTCTCACGAAGATTTATGCGCAGCGTGAAGGATTTCGCATCCCTCGCAGCCGCAACTTCGATCGCTTGCAGAAGCGCATTAGCCTCGAGAGTGGCGCTATCGTCGGCCTTTTGCTCTTTGTCGTCGGACTCGGCGTAGCTGTTGCTCAGCTCGTTGGTTGGGCCTCGAACGGCTTCGGCCCCCTCGAGGCGGGTGCCACGCTCCGAGCGGCAATTCCGGCAGCATTGCTCATGATGCTTGGGGCGCAGACGATCATGGCCGGTATGTTCCTTGGTGTCTTGTCGGTTGGTGTGAAGCGTAGCTAATGGCCGCGCGTGTCTCAGTCGCATTGTGCACCTACAACGGCGCCGCCTATCTTGAAGAGCAACTGCTCAGCGTTTTGGGGCAATCGTTGCGACCCGACGAGATTGTGGTTTCCGACGACGGTTCGACGGACGAGACGTTGGACGTCGTTCAGCGAGTTATCTCAGCCGCGCCTGCCGTGGAGGTTCTTGTGCTGACGAACGCAACAGCCCTCGGGGTAACGGCTAACTTCGAGAAGGCCCTCGCGGCCTGCACGGGCGATCTCATCGCGCTCTGCGACCAGGACGACGTCTGGTGGCCCGACCGGGTGGAGCGCATGGTGGCCGAGTTCACCAGTCGACCGGCATTGCAGATGGTGCACGCCGACGCGCGGCTCGTTGATGCTGCCGGCGCTCCTCTGGGTCTCACCTTGCTGCAAACCTTGGGTGTGTCGGATGCCGACCGCGCGGCTGTGCACGCGGGGCACGCGACTGACGCTTATCTTCGCCGCAATATCGTTACCGGCGCAACGATGATGGTTCGGCGAGAGCTGGTCGAGCGCTCACGGCCGTTCCCCGCCGCGTGGGTGCACGATGAGTGGATGGCCATGGTCGCCGCAGCGACCGGTCTGGTCGACCTGCTCGAAGAGCCACTCACCGACTATCGGCAGCACGGAGGCAACCAGATCGGCGTGACCACGCTCGACGCCTCCGGCAAGCTCGGGCGGCTGCGGGCACCGCGCACGGCACGCAACGCGCGGCTGTTGGCGCGAGCCGCCGAGCTGCAGCGTCGGGCGGCGACGTTCGAGCCGGAGGCATCCGCTTCGGTGTTGGCGCTGATTGATGCGAAGCTCGCGCACGAGGCGCGGCGCAGCGCGCTGCCGGTGGCGCGGTTGCTGCGGGTTGGGCCGATTGTGCGCGGATGGAGGTCGGGGGACTACTCCCGGTTCGGTCTGGGGCTACAGGATGTGCTGCGGGATCTTGTGCAGCCGGTCTGACGTACCTTCGGCCCAAACTTCGAACGCTGTGACGTAGCACCTAGTCGGTGCTGCGCCCGGGGGTGCGTACGCGCAGGCCGACGGCGTCGGCTGCCGTCTGCTGTCGAGCATCGTACGTGATGAACTCGTTCGCTCCCGCTTGAAGCGCCGCGGCGATGTGGAGGGCGTCCAGGCTCCGCAAGCTGGCGCCGCTGAGGAGTCCGGCTTCGCGAAAGACGCTGCGGTTCATGTCCATCAGGGCTAACCGTGAGAGCACGTCAGTGACCGCGGTCTGCGGGATTCCTGTTCGCGTGGCTATGCGCCGTAATTCGGTTTCCACGAGAAAGGCCGAGACCAGATCGGCGTCCCCGCCGGCGACCCTGTCGTCCAGGTGCTTCCGGAGAGCACTGCTCTCTGCCTCGTCTCCGAGCAACTTTGCGACGGCAGAGGTATCCAGGTAGGTAATCAACGCTCGGCGCGCAGCTCTTCCAGAGCGGACTCGGTGCTCACTGCAATCTTGAAGAGCGGCAGGGCTGAAAACCCGCCGCGGATCAGTGGCGGGCGGTGTCGAATCCCGCCGAGCGGCACTACGGGCGGTGGGGACAGTACGGCGACGACCTCGCCGTGATTGGTGACCTGGAGAGTCTCGCCATCCCGGACGGCCCGGAGCACCTCGGCACTGTTGTTGCGTAAATCGCGATGAGCGATTGTTCTCATGCCGTCACTGTAGCAGGCGTAGCAGTTGGGACCCAAGGGGTGGAGCTGCCGAATCGATCGCGTTACGGGGCGTCGGGGTGCGGTTTGTGCGGCAGGGCGCTGCGCCAGCTCAGGCTCTGCGCGGCCTTGACCGAACAGATCACCAGCAGCAGCCAGCCGAACTCGAACAGAATCGTGCTCTCCGCCGCGCTGCTCACTAGCAGGGTGACGAGTATGAGCGGCGCCCAGACGTAGACCAGCGAGCGCTTGTTCGAGGCGAGCAGCCAGGAGCGCACAAAGGCCAGCAGCACCAGGGCGAGAAAAGCGAGAAAGCCGATCAATCCAACCTGAAAGTACACGTCCAGGTAGGCGTTGAGGCCGGTCTGGTGCATCCGTCCGGTGGTGAATTCGAGCCAGCCGTAGGGTGTGACGTCTTGCGGCCAGAATCCGGCCCAGCCCCAGCCCTCAAGCGGATGCAGCTCCACCAGCCGCCACATCTCCCTCCAGAGCGAGGACCGCGCTTCGAACTCGCTGCCCGCGTTGAGGGTATCGATGATGGCCGTGCGACCGAGCCAGGCCGCGCCGGCGGCGACGAGGGCCGCGCTCAGGAGGCCGAGCTGCAGCATCCGTCTGCCAGCAACGGGGGTGCGACGCAACCGGTAGAGCGCCAGCGCTGCGACGGTGACACAGATCGCGACGACGACCACGACGGGGGAGCGGGTGAGTACCAGGCAGATGCCGGCCAGCCACATCGAGCCGAGGCCGAGGCTGCGCGGAATCGACCGGGCGCGCAGCTCGACGTAGAAGGTGACGGCGGCGATGAGCGCGATGAGTCCGAAGACGTTGCGGGAGCCGAAGATGCCCTGGATCGGGCCGAGCTGGTCGATATCGCCGACCACGTCGAGAAAGGCGATCGGCAGGTCGAGCAGCAGGCCGGAGAGCACTTCGAGCACGATTGAGAGGCCGAGCAGCACGCGCAGCACGTCGCCGGTGGCGCGCACCACCTGAAAGGTGTCGCGCACGAGGGCCACGTAGATGGCGAGGAATCCGACGGTGACCTGGTAGCTGACGCCGATGATGGTCGAGGCTGTGTAGCCGCTCCACACACTGGACAGCGCGCACCAGGCCACGAATACGATGATCGAGATGGGCAGCAGGCCGTGCCACTCCACGATGGGGCGGCGGGCGAGCAGGGAGAGCACGGCGAGAACGACCAGGCCGCCGAGAATGCCGATGAGCCCGGCCCAGCCCATGACACTGCGCAGCAGATGGGTGCTGAACGCGGTCGCCAGAATAATGAGCGTGAGTGCGGCCGCGAATTTCGGCGACGCGAACACCCGGCGCAGGTCCTCAGGCAGGGTGGTCATCCTCTAATTTACCGCGCGCAGGTCACGGCATCGGCCTGGGCGCGTGCTGCTGCCGTTTGGTGACGACGGCGAGCACGATGAGAATCACCCAGCCGCTCTCGATCAGCAGCCGGCTCTCGGCCACGCTCTGCGCAATCAGCGCGGCGAGCAGCAGCAGGGGCAGCAGCGCGGAGACGGCGAACGGTTCGGTGTCCTCGATGCCGAGGCGCGGACGGTCGACGGCGAGAAACCAGGCCCGCCACAGGGTCGAGAAGACCAGGGCGGCGAACAGAATCACGCCGACGATGCCGAGCTGCAGCCACACGTCGAGCCAGGCGTTATGCGCCTGCAGGTAGGTGACGCCCTTGCGGACGGCGAGGTCGTTGAACGGTTCGACCCACGGCACCCAATAGCTCACCCAGCCCCAGCCGAAGACGGGGCGTTCCTGGGCGAGATTGGTGACGCTGGCCCAGATGTCGAAGCGACCGGTGAGATCCTCGCTGCGGCCGAGCAGCCCGAACAGCTGCGACGAGAACAGCGCGAGGGTCGCTGCCACCGCCAGAACGGATGCCGCGGCCACGAGATACAGCGGCCGCCGGTGCTGGTCGTGCAGTCGTCGGGCCCAGAGGGCGAACAACAGGGCTGCGACGACGGCGACCAGCGAGACGGTGACCGTGGCGGAGCGGGTGAGCAGCAGCATCCCGACGGCCAGGCCCAGCCAGACGAGGCCGGCGCCGCGCTTGACGAGGCCGGCTCTCAGTTGCACGATGAAGACGATGATGGCTGTTAGCGCGATGAATCCGAGCAGGTTGCGGTTGGCGACGATGCCCTCGATGGGGCCGCCGGCGAGCAGCAGGCCCTGTGACCAGTAGAAAGCGTCGGGAACCTTGGCGTTGCCGTAGTCAACGAAGAACGGCAGTACCGGATTTCGGATGACGACGGCGACGAAAAGCTCGAATACGAGGCTCAGCGCGAGTATCCAGCGCAGGGCGCCGGCCAGGGTACGCAGCAGCTCCGGCCAGGTGAGGGTCACGGCCAGGAACAGGGCGGCGAGGGTCGTGATGAGTTGCAGCGTGATTCCCAGAGCGGATGCCCCCGGGTAATACGACCACGCGATCGACAGGGTGGCCAGCAGCAGGAACGCGGTGATGGTCTTCGGAAACTTGCGCCAGTTCAGTGCGGGGGCGAGGGCGGCCTGGTAGGTGTTTCCGCGGGCGATGTCGCGGTCGGTGGGGGTGTCGTCCTGGGCTGGTGTGGGCGCTGCGGTCGTTGAAACCGCGGCTGCGCCGTCGGCATGTACCGGGACCGAGGCTTCCGTGTCAGCGTGCGAGGAGACTGCGGACGCGTTTGCGGGGGCTGCGTTTAGGCGGGTTGCTGTGGCTGTAGCTGCGTTGGCGGTTGCCCGGCGGCGGGCGTTGTGGCGCTGGGTGCTCAGGCCGATCACGCTGCCGATGACCACGATCACGGCGATGGCGCCGAAGCCCCACCAGCCGCCGAGGTTGCGCCAGAACTGGCCGGCCAGAACGGTGAACCAGACGAAGGTCGCGAAGAGTCGAATGACGAGGCGACTCTGCACGGCGGACATGGCTTCAGATTACCGGTGTTGTTCTCACCCCTATCGCGAGAGCGCAAAAAGTGCCCGATTGGAGTGCCCAATCGGGCACTTTTTGCGCTCTCGTGGGACAACTAGTCGGCGTGGCCCTCGGCGAGGTAGGCGAGGCGGCGCAGGGTCTCCGAGTTGCGGTAGCGGATGGCCAGATCGCTCAGGGTGGTGGGAACCAGGCGTGCCGGGCCGGCGACGACGTCTTCGGTCATGCGCACGAGGCATCCGTTTGGGTGATCTTGAATGTCGATCGACACGTGGGCCTCGCCAATCGGCCAGCCGCGGGCCTGCAGCAGGGCGTGGCGGGGCGCCTGCCATTCGAGTACGGATGTGCTGTCGTCGAGCAGGGCCGGCCAGACTCCGACCGAGTGGTGCAGACGGCTGCCGACCGCGGGCCAGATCGTGTCGACGTCGCGCATGCGGCTCGCGCCGACGACCCAGGTGGGGTAGAGCCATCCGTTGTGCAGCACCGCGAAGACCTGCTCGGGAGTGCAGCGGAATTTTCGATAGTTCACAGCCATCGGGTCTCCTTCGGTTTGTCGCGAGAGCGCAAAAAGTGCCCGATTGGAGTGCCCAATCGGGCACTTTTTGCGCTCTCGCGGGTTGTTAGGGGGAGAGGGCGGGGGGCGTCGTGATGTTGTACTCGTGGCGGAGGGCGCTGAGGGCGGCGCGGTAGCCGCACATTCCGTGCACGCCGGGGCCGGGCGATGTCGACGACGAGCAGAGGTAGACGCCGGGCAACGGGGTGTGCCACGGATCGCCCGAGAGCACCGGACGACGCAGCAGCTGCGCGAGGCTGATGGCTCCGGCCGCGATGTCACCGCCGACATGGTTGGGATTGTGGTTCTGCATCTGCGCGGCGGTCTGCCCAGCCGAGGCGAGAATGACATCGCGAAAGCCGGGGGCGAAGCGCTCGATCTGCCGGGTGATCTGCTCGGTCTGGTCGCGGGTCGAGCCAGCCGGCACGTGTGTGTAGGCCCAGAGCACGTGCTTGCCGGCGGGAGCGCGGGTGGCGTCGAGGATGCTCGGCTGCGCGGCGAGCACGTAGGGGGAGTCGGCGTGCCGGCCGCGGGCGACGGCGTTTTCGGCGCGGGCCTGGTCGGCGCGGGTGCCGCCGACGTGCAGGGTCGGCGCTCGCCGCAGGTCCGCGGCGGTCCAGGGCACCGGTTCGGAGAGCGCGAAATCCACCTTGGCGACGGCGTTTCCGTAGCGAAACCGTGTCATGGCGGCCGCGTAGCGGTCGGGCAGGGCGCCGGCGGCGAGGCCCACGAGGGCGCGGGGGGTCACGTCGAGCAGCGTCACGCGTGCCGGCGGCAGCTCTCGGAGACTTACGATGTCGGCATCCGTTATTATTTCGCCGCCGTGCGCGAGCAGGTCGTCGGCGAGGGCCCGCACGATGGCACCGCTGCCGCCGGTAGGAATCGGCCAGCCGCCGGCGTGCGCGTGCGCCGCGAGCGTCAGCCCGGCGCCGGCGGTCGACGGGCTCGGCAGTCGCCCGATCGAGTGCGCAAACGTGCCGGTGAGCAGCGCCGGCGCGGTTTCCCCGGTGAAACGCCAGTTCCAAACCGGACTGCCCTGCTCCAGCGTGCGCAGCCCGAAGCGGGCCAGCGTGAGCGGATGCCGCGGCACGCGCAACAGCGCATCCCCGGTCAGCTCGGCGATGGCTCCGATCTGGTCGACGAGCGGCCCGAGCAGGTTCAGCCAGGCCGGGCCGTCACTGCCGAGGCCGGCGGCGGTGCGTTCGATGTCGTGCCAGGACACGCCGGCCCGGCCGCCGGGCAGCGGATGCCCGTAGGAGATCTCCGGAACCCTGAGTTCGATGCGATCCTTGAGGCCGAACTTTTGAAAGAACTCGGAGGCCAGCGCGAGCGGGTGCACGGCGCTCCCCACATCGTGGTGAAACCCGGGCAGGGTGAGCTCGGCGGTGGCCGCCCCGCCGCCGATCTGAGGATTGCGCTCGTAGACCCGCACTTTGAGCCCGGCGCGGGCGAGCGTGACCGCCCCGGCGAGTCCGTTCGGGCCGGATCCGACGACGATCGCGTCGAGCTCCTGGTCGGTCGTCACGCCGGTCCGTGCTCGTCAAGTGTCATTCCGACACCGTAGCCCGAGTCGGGCGGACGCACACCTTGCGCGGGCATCCGCTCGCGTAGCCAACGCCGGTAAATTTGCGACACGCTGTCTCAAACGGATTGCGGTGACCCGGCGTGTTGCAAAATTCACCGGCATTACGGACGGCGCGACTCAGACGAAGGCAGCCTGGCCCGTGATGGTGCGACCCACGATGAGCGTGTTCATCTCCTGGGTGCCCTCGTAGGAGTAGATGGCCTCGGCGTCGGCGAAATGGCGGGCCACGTTGTATTCGAGGGTGACTCCGTTGCCGCCGAACAGCTCCCGGCACCAGGCCACGGTCTCGCGCATACGGCTGGTCGTGTAGGCCTTGGTCAATGCGGAGTGCTCGTCGCGCTGCACGCCCTGATCCTGCAGCTGCGACACCCGCACCACCATGCCGAGGCTGGCGGTGATGTTACCGAGGCTCTTCACCAGCAGGTCCTGCACGAGTTGGTGCCCGCCGATGGACTTGCCGAACTGCACGCGTTCGTGTGCGTAGGCGACGGCCGCGTCGTAGGCGCCGATGGCATTGCCGACGGCCGCCCAGGACACCTCGGCGCGGGTGGCCCGCAGCACCTTCGCGGTGTCCTTGAACGAGTTGGCGTTCTGCAGGCGCAGGCTTTCGGGAACGATCACGTCGGTCAGCACGATGTCGGCGTTCTGTACCGCGCGCAAGCTGATCTTGCCCTCGATTTTGGTGGCCGTGTATCCGGCGGTGTCGGTAGGAACGATGAAGCCCTTCACCTGATTGTCGGCCGTGTCCTTGGCCCAGATGATCGTCAGGTCGCTGAAGGTGGCGTTGCCGATCCAGCGTTTGGCGCCGTTCAACGTCCAACTGTCACCGCTGCGGGTCGCGGTGGTGCGGAGGCCCTGCGCTGCGTCGGAGCCGCTCAACGGCTCGGTCAGCCCGAACGCCCCGACGATCTCGCCGGAGGCCAGGCGCGGAATCCACTCGGCGCGCTGCTCGTCCGAGCCGCACGCTTCAAGGGTGCCCGCGGCGAGACCGTTCTGCACACCGACGAAGGTGGCGACGGATGCATCCACTCGCGCCAGTTCCAGCGCCACGAATCCCCGGAACACCGCCGAATTCTCAAACGGTTTCGTCGATTCCCAGCCGAAGGAGTACATGCCGAGCTCGGCGAGGGGCTTGATGACCTGGGTGGGAAATTCGGCGCGATCCCAGCATCCGTTTGCGATCGGCCGCACCTCCTTTTCGAGGTAGGCGCGCAGCTTGATGATCGCGGCTTGCTCGGGCTCGGTGAGCAGGTCTTCGTAACCGAAGAAGTCGCTGCCGAGTAGTTCAAAGGTCATGGTTGCTCCGTTGCATAGACTGCGGCCGACAGGCGACCGGTGAATTGCCGCCAGCCTAGGGGGCTTGTCTGAGCGCCCCAACCCGGTTGGTAGTTTGGTCTAAACAGTTGTAGAAGGAGCCGAACATGTTTGTGGGCATCACCAATACCCCGCGCAATTACGCCTGGGGTTCCACTCGCGCCATCGCCGACCTGCTCGGCCGCACGCCGTCGGGCGGGCCGGAGGCCGAACTGTGGTTGGGAGCCCATGCCGGGTCGCCGTCGGTGATCGAGGATCCGGCCCTGGTCGGCGGGTGTGACACCCTCGCCGCGTGGATCGCGGCGGCGCCGGAGGTAGCACTCGGCGCTGATTGGGCCAGTCGAGAAGCGGCTGCGGCCCCACGCCTCCCATTTCTGCTCAAGATTCTCGCGGCCGGTCGCCCGCTGTCGCTGCAGGCGCACCCGACGAGCGCGCAGGCCCGCGCCGGGTTCGAGCTCGAGAACGAGGCGGGTGTGGCCATCGACGCCGGCAATCGCAATTACCGCGACCCGTTCCACAAGCCCGAGCTGCTCGTTGCGCTCAGCGACACCTTCGAAGCGCTCTGCGGTTTTCGGCCGCTCGCCGAGGTGCGCGGCATCATCGCCGAGTTGAGGCTGCTCGATCTCGCGACCGATGATTCGCAGGCCGCGATCATCGACCTGCTCGAGAGCCACCTGACCCGGGGCCTGCCCGACACCGTCGACTGGCTGCTGCGCGACGGTCGCGGCGGAGACTCCGGCGAGGTGGAATGGCTGGTCGAACGGGTCGTGGCGCTCGCCGAACACGCCCAGTTTCTGGCTGAGGGGGGAGCGGCCATCGGCTATGCCCGCGAACTGGCGGCGGTACGTGTGCTCGCTGCCGAGTACCCCGGTGACCCCGGAATCGTGCTCGCCCTGCTGCTGAACCGGGTCTCCCTGCAGCGCGGCGAGGCGATGTATCTGCCGGCCGGCAACATCCACGCGTATCTGTCCGGGCTGGGCGTCGAACTCATGGCCGCCTCCGACAACGTGTTGCGTGGTGGGCTGACCGCCAAGCACATCGACATCGAGGAGCTGCTCGCGGTACTCGACTTCTCTCCGGCTCCCTCGCCCTACCTCGCGCCGATCGTTCTCGGCGATGGTGTCTCGCTGTATCGTCCGGACGTGCCCGACTTCGAACTCGTGCACATTGAAGCGGATGCCGATGCTGCGTCGTCGTCGCCCGTTACGATGCGACAGATCACCCTCACCGGTCCGGCGATTGCCATCTGCACGGCTGGCGGGTTTCTGGTGGCCGGGGCCGCGTCGTCGCGGCCGCTGAAGCGCGGCCAGGCTGTCTATGTCACGCCCGACGAGGGCACGCTGACCTTCGCTGGAACTGGCGAGGTGTTTCTGGCGACGACGGGCGCGTAAGCCGGGTTTCGCAGGCAGTCAAGCATTGGTCGATTGCGGTCTCGACAAGCTCGACCAGCGGACTGTCTGGGTCTCGTAGGCGAGTCGGGAGCAGCCTCGGGGAGGCAACCATTTCTCGGCGGTCGAGCTTGTCGAGACCGCCGTACGAACGACGTGAGGCCGCGCGGTTAGCCGGCCTTGCGGGGGCCGAAGGCCCGCCGGTAGGCGGTGGGAGTGGTCTGCAGAACCTGCAGAAAATGATGGCGCATCACGGCCGCCCCGCCGAAGCCGGTGTCGATGGCGATCTCCTCGAGGCTGCTTGAGGAGTCCTCGAGCAGTTCCTGCGCCCGAAGCAGCCGCTGCCGGTTGAGCCAGCGGGTCGGCGTGGTGCCGATTTCGGCGCGAAACCGGCGGGCGAAGGTGCGCGGTGACATGAGCGACTTGCGGGCGAGTAGATCGACGGGCAATTCCTGGTCGAGGTGGCGCAGCATCCACTCGGTGACGGCGGCGAAGGATTCGTCCTGGCAGTCGACGACCGATGCTTCGATGTACTGGGACTGGCCGCCATCGCGCTGCGGCGGCACGACCATGCGGCGTGCGATCACGTTCGCGACGGTCGCGCCCAGTTCCTTGCGCACGATGTGCAGCGCGGCGTCAATGCCGGCGGCGGTGCCGGCTCCGGTGACGACGTGATTGTCTTCCACAAACAGGACGTCGGGGTCGACGGTTGTATTCGGGTAGGCCCGGGCGAGGGCCTCGGTGTACATCCAATGGGTCGTACTGCGGCGCCCATCGAGGATGCCGGCCTCGGCCAGCACGAACGCGCCGCTGCACACGCTGAGCACCCAGGCACCGCGAGCCTCGGCGTCGCGCACGACCTGCAGCACGCGCGGGTCGATTGCCACTCCGATAGCGTAGGCCGGGATTGCGATGAGGTCGGCGTCAGCGGCGGCGGCGAGGTCGTCGTGCACGACGATGTCGAAGCCGATCTTGGTGCGGATCGGGCCGGGTTCGGCGGCGACGACGTGGAAGTCGAACGCCGGCCCTCCGTGCACGCTGCGGTCGATGCCGAACACCTCGCAGATGACGCCGAATTCGAACGGCGCCAGACCGGGGAGGGTGACGCAGACGATTTTCTGAAGCATGGGCATCCGTTCTGCTGAGGTTGGATATGGCAGAAATGTGTCGAACAACGTCAACTGTGCCACTCGCGGCAGAAAAGCACAATACATAGAGTTTCTGCCATGTTCATTCTTATTTTTCTCCTCATAGTCCTCGCGATCGCCGGTGTTGTGGCCACGATTCGCTCTTCCGGGCGCGACGGTTACGGTCGCCAAAGCGTTCGAGCAACCGACGACGATGACGCACTGATTCGCTGGCGCTAGCCTGAAGCGGTGGCACATCGGTGTCACCGCGAACGAGCGGGGCAGTATGGCGTGGTTGGTAACCGGCGGAGCGGGCTATATCGGATCCCATGTGGTGCGCGCTTTCCAGGCTGAAGGGCTCGACGTGGTTGTGCTCGACGACCTCTCGAGCGGCCACGAATCTTTCGTGCCGGTCACAGTGCCCTTCGTGCGGGGCAGCGTGCTCGACGGCGATCTGCTCGTGCACACCTTTCGCGAGCACGACGTGCACGGCGTCGTCCACGTCGCTGGATTCAAGTACGCCGGCGTCTCGGTGCAACGCCCCCTGCACACCTACGAACAGAACGTCGCCGCGACGGCCACGCTGCTCGCCGCCATGGAGGGGGCGGCGATCGACCGCATCGTGTTCTCCTCGAGCGCTGCGGTCTACGGCACGCCGCACACCGACCTCGTCACCGAAAGCACCGCGAAAAGCCCGGAATCGCCCTACGGCGAATCCAAACTCATTGGCGAGTGGCTCCTGCGCGACCAGGGCGTAGCGACCGGCCTGCGGCACACATCGCTGCGCTACTTCAATGTCGTCGGCTCGGGCGACCTCAGCCTGAGCGACACCAGCCCGCACAACCTCTTTCCGCTCGTCTTTGCGGCGCTGCTAGAGGGTCGCACCCCGCGCATCAACGGCGACGACTATGCCACGCCGGACGGCACTTGCGTGCGCGACTACATTCACGTCGCCGACCTCGCTCTCTCGCACGTCGCCGCGGCACGCCGGCTCGACGCTAACGAGGCGATCGAGCCGGTCTACAACCTCGGCAGCGGCGACGGCGTCTCGGTCGGCGAGATCATGGCGACCGTGCGTCGGGTCACCGGCATCGACTTCGTTCCGGAGCTCGGACCGCGACGCGTGGGCGACCCCGATCGTATCGTCGCGTCTGGCGCGCTCGCGGCCCGCGACCTGCGCTGGAGCATGCGCCATACCCTCGAGCAGATGGTGCAGAGCGCCTGGGACTCGTCACGCGCGGCCGTTCATTGAGGGTCGACACGCCGCTGAGGGCGCATATCGTGCTCTGTTCGCAACGTTCAGACGCCCCCAAATGGCCGAATTTGTCGCCATGGGCGCGTCGCAACTCTCTAGCCCATATTGAGGGTTTACGATTTGCGACTTGACGATATCGAATTACACGGGTGTAATTAGGTGCGGCACTGATTGGTGCGGATCGAGCGCTGGGAGACGATATGGCATTACCTGACTATCGTTCCGGAGTACCAGAGGACTGGTTCGTTGACCCCGTCACCCTCGGTGTTCCGGGAGTACGACAAGACCACGGCGACGAGAACCTATTGGCCTGGCAGGCCGACTCCCTCTGCGCGCAGACCGACCCTGAGGCATTCTTCCCCGAAAAGGGCGGCTCCACCCGCGACGCGAAGAAGATTTGCTCCGGTTGCGAGGTGCGCAGCGAATGCCTCGAATACGCGCTCAGCAATGACGAGCGGTTCGGAATCTGGGGTGGGCTGTCCGAGCGCGAACGGCGCAAACTGCGCAAGCGCGCCTAACCCGTTCCGCGCAGTTTTTAAGCGGATGCTGTCGGCTGGCTCGGTCCGGGCGCAGCTTTCTCGGCCCTGACGCGGTCGGAAGCGAGCCAGGTTGCGGCCGCGCTACGCCTGGGCGAAGGGGAAGCGGATGCTGACGCATCCGCTTCGCTATTGCCCTGCCAATATTTGAGGCGCGCCCTCTCGGTTGAGGGGCAGCGACCGATCCCGACCTAGGCTGGTGCTGTTATGCAACCGAGAGTCACCGCCATCCTTGTCGCCCGAAACGGTGCGAAACACCTTGAGCGAACTCTCAAGGCGTTGTCGTTGCAGACCCGCAAACCCGACATTGTGATCACGGTGGACTGCGGATCGAGCGATGCGACAGCCAAGATGCTGGCCGATTTCGGGCCGACCCAGTTCATTGCCGCCGATGCCGACCTGAACTTCGGGCAGGCGATTACCGCCGCCGTGCGCGTGACCACGCCGCCCACGCACGACCGGGAGCTGCTCTGGCTGCTCGCCCAGGACAGCGCCCCAGACCCGACCGCCCTCGAAGTCCTGGTCGACGCGCTCGAGATTGCGCCGTCCGTTGCGGTGGCCGGGCCCAAGGTGATGGAGTGGATCGCCGGCGAATACATCCACAACTTCGGCGAGTCGATGACGCCGTTTGGCGCGACCGTCACCCTGGTGGAGAGCGAACTGGACCAGGGCCAGCACGACGGATTGAGCGATGTGCTCGCCGTCAGCGCCGGCGGCATGCTCGTGCGCCACCAAGTGTGGGAACAGCTGGGTGGTTTCGACCCGGCGCTGCCCACCGTCGACGATTCCCTTGACTTCTGTGTGCGGGTGCGCCTCGCCGGGTATCGCGTTTCGGTGGTGCCGGCCGCACGGGTGGCTTCGGCCGGCGACGGCGTGGCCGGCCCGAACCAGTCCTCCCGCGGGCGGCTGCGCCGCCGCCGGGTGCGAGCCGAACGCTCGGCGCAGCTGCATCGCCGCCTGGTCTATGCGCCGGCCGGAGTGCTCGCCCTGCACTGGCTGACCCTGCTGCCGCTCGCCTTCATCCGCTCGATCGGCCAGCTGCTGCGCAAGGAGCCCGGAGCGATCGTGGGCGAATTCTCGGCCGCATTCGGCGCTGCCTTCAACGGCCTGCGCGTCAGCAGCGCCCGTCGCATGTTTACGAAAACCCGCACCCTCGGCTGGGATGCCATCTCCACCCTGCGCGTTCCGTCGGCCGAAGTTCGCCGGCGGCAGTCACTCAAGCGCGAGGCAAGCCTGTTCGGCCTGCACGGTGAACGCTCCGAGATTCGGTTCTTCTCCGGCGGCGGAGCCTGGACCATGCTCGCCGCCGCGGTGGTCGGCATCGTGATGATGGTGCCGCTGCTTGGCGCCGACACCCTCATCGGTGGTGGGCTGCTGCCGCTGTCGCCCAGCCTGCCCGAACTGTGGGCAAGCGTCGGCTACGGCTGGCGGGACCTCGGACTCGGCTTCGTCGGCGCCGCAGACCCGTTTGCCGCTGTGTTGGCCGTGCTCGGCTCCATCGCGTTCTGGTCGCCGTCCTTTGCCTTCGTGCTGGTCTACGCGCTCGCCTTTCCGCTCGCTGCGGTCGGCGCCTGGATGGCGGCGACCCGCCTGACCGACCGGGGCAGCCTGCGCGCCCTGGCCGCCGCCCTGTGGGTGCTGGCGCCGAGTTTTCTGGCCGCCCTGGCAGACGGCCGCCCGGCCGCCATCCTCGTGCACCTGCTGCTGCCGTGGCTGTTTTTCACCTGGTTCGCGGCCGCGCGCACCTGGTCGTCCTCCGCCTCGGCTGCACTGTTGTTCGCGGCGGTCGTGGCCTGTGCGCCCTCCCTCGCCCCGGCGCTGCTCGTGGCCTGGCTGCTCAGCGTGGCCATTGCTGGTCGCCGGGTAATGCGTTTCATCGGCATTCCGCTTCCGGCGCTCGCCCTCGCGCTTCCACTTATTGCCGACCAGGGCCTGCGCGGCACCTGGCTGAACCTCGTCGCCGACCCCGGCCTGCCGGTACCGAGCGATCACGCACCGACCCTGCAACTGCTGCTCGGGCTGCCCGGCGGCAGCGGTTGGGCCGGTGTCCTCGATCGGTTCGGGGTGCCTGGTCTCGACCCGCAGCTGTTCGTTCCCATCCTGCTCACGCCCATCGCCGTGCTCGCACTGCTGGCGCTGTTACTGCCGGGCGCCCGGCTCGCGGGCGGCGCCTGGCTGGTCGCCCTGCTCGGATTCGGCACCGCCCTCGCCGCCAACCAGCTCGTTCTTGCCGCCATCGGTGCCGAACCGGTGCGGGTGTGGTCGGGCGCCGGGCTCAGCCTGTACTGGCTCGGCCTGGTCGGCGCCCTCCTGATCGGCCTGCGCGCCCTGCGCCGATTTGCGCCGGCGCCCGGGGTCGTCGCCGCGCTGGCCTTGGCCGTCGTAGTGCTGCCGCTTCTGGGCTCCCTGCACCTCGGTACCGCCGCCGTGCGCGAGGGAACCGGGCGAACCCAGCCGGCCTTCGTCGCCGCCGAAGCGCAGATCGATGACCGGGTCGGCACCCTGCACCTCGTTCCGCAGGCCGACGGAGGCCTGCTCGCCACGATCGAGCGCGGTGTCGGCGCCACGCTGAACCAGCAATCCACCCGCGGCAGCACCGACCAAACGCTCAGCGCCCGCGAGAAAGCGCTGGCGGAGCTCGCCGGTAACCTGGCCTCACGCAGCGGGCTGGACACCAGCGCGGATCTGGCCGAATTCGGCATCCGCTTTATCGTGTTGCAGCCGGCGGGCGCTGATGTTCTTGCCGGTGACACCCAGCTGCGCACCGAAACCGCCCTGGACGGCGATGCCGCACTGGCCCCGGTGGGCGACACCGAATTCGGCCGACTGTGGCAGTTCGGCGAAACGGATGCTGCCGGTGGCGTTCCAGCGCCGGCTCGCGCCGGCGGCGTCTTCGGCCTGGTCACCCTGCTGATTGCCGTTGCCGTGGTGGGCAGCGCCGTTCTGCTGTCGCTGCCGATCGGCGCCGGCCGTGAAGCCGTGCGCCAAGCCAACCGTGATGCGATTCGCCGTGCGGCCAGGGCCAACGCCAAGCCGAAACCGAAACGAACCCGCCGGGGCAAGAGCATGGTCGTTTCCGACCTGGACGCCGATCGGGAACCGCCGCTCGGTACCGATCTAGAGGCCGACCTGGCCATGGACCAAGAAACCGGCGTCGGTACCGGGCTGGAATCGTCCACGGAAGACACTGTGGAGGACGATCATGCCCGCTAGAAGCACTCTCGTCCGCATTGGTGGTCGGGCCGGTCGCGGCGTGCTCGGTCTGGTCGGCATCGCCGTCGTTGTCGCTGTCGGCGCGGCCTCGACCCTCGTAACGCTGCCGACCGTTGAGAACGAACCCCGCTCGAGCGAGATCGTGCCGCTGCCGAGCGAGCAGCAACGGGTCTGCCCTGGACCGCTGCTCACCCTCGCCGAGGATTCGACGCAGGCCCAGTCGGCGTCGAGCGTCGGGTTCGCTGCAGCCGTGTATGGCGCTATCGACGCTGCCGGGAGCGACTTTGACCAGATTCGCCCGGACGTCACCGAGATCAGTGCGGTCGACGACTCCAGCAGCCGGCAGCCGCCGCTGTTGCTGACCGTTCCCGTGCAGGATGGCGCCACCGTGCCGCCGCTCGTCGCCGGCAGCCAGTCGCAGGTCGTCGGCACCGACACCCTGGGCGGGCTCGCCGTCGCGTCCTGCACCGAAGCGGCCAGCGAGAGCTGGCTCGTTGGGGGATCCACCGATATCGGCGGCAGTAGCCTGCTGCTGCTCAGCAACCCGTCGACCGTGCTCGCGACCGTCGACGTCACCGTCTACGGTGAGAGCGGAATCGTCGACGCGCCCGGCGCCTCCGGCATTCTGGTGCAGCCCGGCGAGCAGCGTGTCATTTCGCTGGCCGGCCTCGCCCCGAACCTGAAATCCCCGGTCGTGCGCGTGTCGTCGCGTGGTGGGCAGGTGGCGGGAGCATTGGAGCAGAGCAGCATCCGGGGGATTGAACCCGGCGGAGTCGAGATCATTGGCGCCACCGCCACGCCGGCACTCAACCAGACAATTGCCGGGGTGCGTGTCACGTCGGCGGTCGCCGCGGACACCGTCACCACCGGCGAAGGGTTCAACGCCGATACCCCGTCGATTCGGGTGTTCGTGCCCGGCACCGAGGCGGCGACCGTGCAGATCGGCGTCACGAGCGCCGACGGGGCTGCTGACGGCACCTCGACCCAGGTGGAGATCGAGCCCGGAGTTGCGACCGAAATTCCGCTGTCGCCGTTGACCGTGGGCAGTTTCTCGGTGAAATTGCGTTCCGACCAGCCGATCGTCGCGGCCGCCCGTACCTCCAGCGCGGGCGCTGACGGCCGGGACTTCGGTTGGTTCGCGGCCTCGGCGTCGCTCGAGGGTTCGTTCACGGTGGCCGTTGCCGAGGGGCCGTCGCCGACCCTGCACCTCGTCAACGGCGGGGGAGCGGATGCTGCGCTCACCCTCACGCCCGACCGCGGCTCTGCCGTCGACCTGCAGATCGATGCCGGGGCGAGCGCGACGGTTCCGCTGCGGAGCGGGGCTCGCTACCTGGTGAGCGGCGGGGAGTCGGTGTGGGCGCTCGTGGACTACTCCAGCGACGGCCTGCTGTCGTCATTCACCGTGAACCCGCCCGGACCGCTCGCGTCGTCGATCCGCGTCTACACGCACTAGCCGGTTGTCGTTCCGGGCGTTCCTCATTTGGGGCTTCGTGCGCGTTCGGGGCATTCTGTGCGGACGGGGCCATTCTTTGCGGACGGGGCCCGAGCCCGGAACACCTGGGGCCGCCGTCCGCGGCGCGGGCTCGTCGGCCATTTAGGACCGGGCCGGGTCAATCGGGGCGGGGGCATCCATTTTGGTACGGCGGGCTTTCGAGGGCACGCAGCTTTCAATGGCAGACTGAACACTCGACTCGTAACCCGCTGGGAGCCGCTAGTGACGATTGACCCTGTGCTTGACCCGACCGCGCGCGCGGACGTCGCCGTGATCGGCGGATCCGGCCTCTACGAACTCGTCGACCCCGCAACCGCGGTCACGCATCGGATTCCGACGCCGTACGGGTCGGCGTCGGTCACGATCGGCCTGCGCGCGGGTCGCCGCGTCGCTTTTCTGCCCCGGCACGGCAGCGGCCACAGCGTCGCGCCGCACCTGATCAATTACCAGGCCAATCTGTGGGCCCTCGCCTCGATCGGCGTGCGGGCGATCATCTCCTCCTCGGCGGTGGGCGGGGTCACGCCGGAATATCCACCGGGTCTGCTCGTCGTCACCGACCAGTTCATCGACCGCACGTCGGGCCGCCCCGACACGTTTTACGACCGGGAATCGGTGCAGCACCTTTCCGCCGCGGACCCGTTCGACCCTCAGCTGCGCGGGTACGCCCGGCGCGCGCTCGAGGACCTTGGCGAGAACTTCGCTGCCTCCGGCACGGTCGTGGTCATCCAGGGTCCACGGTTTTCCACCCGGGCGGAGTCGGTCTGGTTCCGTTCGATGGGCGCGCACATTGTCAATATGACCGCGTACCCCGAAATCGTGCTGGCCGGTGAGCTCAACATGGGCACGGTCAACCTCTCCTTCGTGACGGACGCCGACGCGGGACTCGCGCCGACGCCTTTTGCCGTCGAGGTTGGTCCCGTGGTCGATGCCTCCGGTTCCGCGGCTCCTGGCTTGCCTGTGCCCGGCGTGGCCGCTGCGGGCTTGGCCGTGTCCGGGTCACCGGCTTCAGCGTTGTCCGCGCCCGGGACTTCCGGCGGCCCCGTAACGTCTGGCCCGACCGCGACCAGCGAAACGGATGCCGTCACCGCATCGGTCGTGTTCCGTCGCCTCCGAGAGGCCCAGCCGCGCATCCTCGCGGCCATCGACGGGATCTTGCGCGCCTTGCCGACCGACTTCACCCCGCGCGAGCTCATCGACCCGGCCCAGGTCGACGCCGTTCTGGCGCGGGCAGTGAGTTTGGACCCCGCGCCCGATGCTTCCCCGCCCGTGCTGTCCGCCCCAGCCGGGGATCTCACGTGACGACCGGTCGGTCCGAGCCTCGTCGCAGGTTCCCCGGTGCGTCCTGGCCGACCAACCGACTAGCTCGTGCCTGTTACCGAGGCCTCGCATGAGCGGCGTCCGTCTGCTGATCACCGGCGGCGCCGGATTCATCGGTTCCGCGATCGTTGAGGCAGCCCTCGCCCGCGGCTACGAGGTGCGCGTGCTGGACTCACTGCGCGCCGACGTGCACGGCCCCGCGGCAGAGTCCACAACCGGTCCGGGCCCGGGTCCGGGCCCGGACCCAGAAAGTGGGCCCATGATAGAACATGGGCCCCGTTTCCGGGCCCGGGCCCGGAACCTCAGGCCGGCGGGACTGGACCCGCGGGTTGAGTTCGTGCACGGGGACGTGACCGACCCGGCCACCGCAGCCGGCGCCCTCGCCGACATCGACGTGGTCTGTCACCAGGCAGCCAAGGTCGGCCTCGGTGTGGACTTCGCCGACGCCCCCGACTATGTGCACAGCAACGAAATCGGGACGGCCGTGCTGCTGGCCGCGATGGCCGCGCGGGGCATCCGTCGCCTGGTGTTGGCGTCATCCATGGTCGTCTACGGCGAGGGCAGCTACCGGGGCCCGAACGGCTTCACCCGGCCCGGCCCCCGCTTGGCCAGCGACCTCGATGCCGGACGCTTCGATCCCCGTGACCCGGCCACCGGGGAGCCGCTCGAGCCCGTTCTGGTCAGCGAATCCGATCCGCTCGACCCGCGCAACGTCTACGCGAGCAGCAAACTCGGCCAGGAATATCTTGCGACCGCGTGGGCCCGCTCGACCGGCGGACGCGTCGCAGCCCTGCGCTACCACAACGTTTACGGGCCGGGCATGCCGCAGAACACGCCCTATGCCGGAGTCGCCTCACTGTTTCGCTCGGCACTCGAGCGTGGCGAGGCTCCCCGCGTGTACGAAGACGGCCGGCAGCGCCGCGACTTCGTGCACGTACGGGACGTCGCCGCGGCCAACATCGCCGCGCTTGACTTCACCGGGCTCGACTACAGGCCGCAGGCTGCCGGCCTTGGCCGAGCGCCCGCCGACTCTGCAGCTGCTGAAATCGCACCCACCAGCTCAATGAATTCCGATGCCGGAATATTTCGTCCGTTCAACGTCGGCAGCGGAATCGTTCACACCATCGGAGACATGGCGACCGCCCTTGCCGCGGCGGCGGGCGGCCCGGCACCCATCGTGACCGGGCAGTATCGGCTCGGCGACGTGCGGCACATCACGGCGTCCTCGGAGCGTTTGCGACGAGAACTCGGCTGGTCGGCGCAAATCTCCTTCGACGACGGAATGCGCGAGTTTGCGACCGCCCCGCTGCGCGCCGCCGTGCGCCCCTGATTGGTCGTTCCGGCGCATCCGTGAGGTGCCACCTTTTGGCCCTTGAGCAGGCCCCGCGGTGCCACCCCTGAGCGGGTGAATGGTCGCAATCGGCGCCGCATCAACACCGCTCAGCCAAGCGGATGCTGCGGCAGCAGCAAATCAAACCGACACCCATTCCCCACATTGGTCACCGTCACCAACCCGTGATGGGCCTCAGCGATCCCCTGAACAATAGCGAGTCCGAGCCCGGCGCCGCCGCTGCGACCGCCGGTTCCCCAGGCAGACACGGTCCGCGGCTCGCTCGCCCGCCACCCGGCCTCGAACACCCGGCCGAGGTCCTGTTCGGGGATACCGCCCGCCGCGTCAACGACCGAGATGATGGCCCGCCCGTCGACGTGCCGGGTTGCAGAGACCACGATCACACTGTCGGCCGGCGAATGTTGGATGGCATTCATCACCAGGTTGCCCACCGCGCGGGCCAGCTGGCGGGCATCCGCTTGCAGCATCAGACCGCGTTCACCCTCGAAGCGCAGGTCGAGCGATTTCGCGAGGGCAACCGGCGCCAGATCGGCCACCGTATCGCTCATCAGGTCATACAGGGAGACCCGTTCGAGCGACAGCTGCAGCGCTCCCGAATGGATTTTGGACAGCTCAAACAGGTCGTCGACCATTCCGCTGAGTCGGTCGACCTGCCCGCGTATCTGCACGTAGTACCGCTCGGGATCTGGCGCCATGCCGTCTTCCAGCGCCTCGGCCATGGCGCGGATTCCAGCCAGCGGGGTGCGCAAATCGTGCGAGATCCAGGCCACGATTTCGCGTCGGGACGCCTCAACGCGTTCTTCCCGCTCGCGGGATTCGGTCAGCCGATCGGCGGTTGCGGCGAGCTCCCCGGCCAGCGCTGCGAACTCCAGACTCGTGTGCCGATCCGGGGAGAGAACCGATTCGCCTCGACCGATGCTCGCCGCGGCGGCCCGAAAATACTTGTTGTCGCGTGCCAGTGAGCGTCCGAGCACCGACGCCATCACAAGCGACACGACACCCGCCACCGCAGCGACCGCGTAGAACACGATCAGATCGTGCGCCGACAGGTACATCAGCGAGGCGACCGCAGCTGTTCCACTGACCACCGATGCGACGGTGGCGAAGGCGACGACGACGATCTGGGCTACCAAAGACCCGCGAGACAGCAGCCGCAACGCGAGCAATCCGAGCGCGCCCACGACCAGCGCGCAGCCGAGTGCGATGCCGGCGACCGCGGCGAACACCGAGGCGGTCATGTCGTGCCGCCGGCATTCTTCGGGCCATCCGCGCTCTGTGCGCCCCGCGCAGTCCCAGCGTTCTCCGCCGACACCGTGCCATCCGCAGCCCCCGCGCCCAGCGGCACAGGGTCGAACCGGTAGCCGACACCCCAGACCGTGTTCAACACGAGCGGATGCGCCGGGTCGGCTTCGATCTTCTCCCGCAGCCGCCGCACATGCACGGTCACCGTAGACAGGTCACCGAATTCCCAGCCCCAGACCGAGCGGAGGAGTTCCTCGCGGGTGAGCACCTTGGAGGGGCGCCAGATCAGGTAGGCGAGCAAATCGAATTCCCGCGCGGTGAGCACGAGGGGGGTCCCGCGCAGGCGAATCTGGTGCGCGGCCAGGTTGAGCGTGAACTCGCCAGCCTCGAGAATCCCCTCCGGAATCGACTCCGACCGGCTACGCCGCAGCACCGACTGCACCCGCAACACAAGTTCCCGCGGCGAGAACGGTTTCACCAGATAGTCGTCGGCACCGGCCTCGAGTCCGGCGATGCGGTGCTCTTCCTCGCCGAGCGCGGTGAGCATGATCACCGGAAGGGCGCCCCAATTTTGCCGAATGCGCCGACACACTTCGATGCCGTCGAGCAGCGGAAGCATGCGATCGAGCACGACCAGGTCGGGCGGCACCGCCTCGGCTCGGCGCAGTCCGGCGAGCCCGTCGACGGCTTCGTCCACGACGAATCCGGCGGAGCGCAGGTATTGTCCGACCACCTCACACACCATCGGATCATCCTCGATGACGAGCACGCGGCGCCCGGCCAGGGCATCGGCTTGCGGCGGCGCGAAATATTGGGAGGGGGACACCCCCTCAGACTAGGCGCGCGGTCGCGTCACCGCGCGGTACCGCGCGGCCGATCTGTACGCCTGGTCAACGGATGCCCCGCCCCATGCCGCCACTAACCGTTCGGGGACTGGGCCCGGAACGCGGGCCCAGTCTGCAAACTGGGCCCCGGTTCATAGGGTGGGCCCGGTCGATGGCTTGGCTTGCTGTGGAGCTGCTCGGTATCCTTCCCAGGTTCGTAACCACTTTCGCCCCGAACACTCAGACCCTGTGCATAGGGTCGAACCATGACGAGTATTCGGGTTGACGTGGTGCTGCCCTGCCTGAACGAGGCACAGGCGCTTCCGTGGATTCTCCAGCGGATGCCCGCCGGCTACCGGGCGATCGTGGTTGACAACGGATCCACGGACGGTTCGGCGGATATTGCCCGTGCCCTCGGCGCCGAGGTCGTGCACGAAACCCGTCGTGGATTCGGCGCCGCAGCCCACGCCGGGCTCCTCGCCGCGACCGCCCCGATCGTTGCGTTTTGCGACGCCGACGCCTCGATGGACCCGCGCGACTTGCCGCTCGTGGTCGACCCGGTCGCTCAAGACGACGCCGATCTCGTGCTCGGAAGACGCCGCCCAACCACCCGAAATGCGTGGCCGCCGCATGCCCGGTTAGCAAATACCTATCTTTCCTGGCGACTGCGCCGAATAACAGGTGTGAACATTCATGACCTCGGCCCCATGCGGGCCGCCCGCCGCGACCACCTCCTCGCCCTCGATTTGCGCGACCGCCGCAGCGGGTATTCGCTGGAGATGTTTCTCGGCGCTGCCGCGGCCGATTGGCGCATTCGTGAGGTCGACACCGGCTATGCGCCGCGGGTCGGCCGCAGCAAGGTGACCGGAACCGTGCGCGGCACCCTCACCGCCATCCACGACATGTCCGCTCTGCTTCGAGCCAGCAGCGCCGTCCGGAACGAGATTGACGACAGCCCACGCCGGAATGACAGCGACGCCAGTGGCAACGCTGCCCGCGCCAGCCGCATTGGGGACCGCTCATGACCGCCATCGTCGTCATCGCCAAGGAATGCCTGCCCGGCAAGGTGAAGACCCGTTTGCACCCGCCGCTGTCGCTCGGGCAGGCCGCTCTTCTCGCCGCATCGAGCCTCGCCGACACCCTAGCGGTCGCCGCCCAGCTACCCGTGACGCGCCACATTCTCGCCTTCGATGGTGTCACGCCTCCCCCAGAAGCATCCGGTTGGCAGATTCTGCCGCAGACCAGCGGCGGACTCGATGAACGCCTCGCCGCCATCTTCGACCACCTAGACGAGCCGACTCTGCTGCTCGGAATGGACACCCCGCAGGTCAGCGCCGAGCTGCTCGCACCAGTATTCCAAAACTGGAATGAAACGGATGCCTGGTTCGGCCCCGCCAACGACGGCGGGTTCTGGGCGCTCGCGCTGAAAGACCCGAGCGGCGCGCTGCTCCGAGGCATCCCGATGAGCCGCTCCGACACCGGCGCACACCAGCTGGAACGTCTCGATCAGGCCGGCCTCACCGTGCGCCTGCTGCCCGCGCTCACTGACATCGACACCATAACGGATGCCCAGACCGTCGCCTCGATCGCCCCCCACACGCGCTTCGCGCGTGCCTTCGCGGGGGTGCGGGCATCCGCTCAACCCGGTGATGCAAACCAGCCCGCGACCGAACGGCGCTCGCCGGATCGGACCCCCGCGGAGGGGCGAGCTGTCGACGCGGGTGCCCCCGACCTGCACCCGGTGGCCCCGTACCCGGCCGACCTGCACTCGGCGGCCACGCGCGCTGCCGACCTGCTCACGCTGACCGGAACACGCTCGTGACCCTCGTCTCCCCGCGCCTCTGGGACCAGCCGGCGAAATGGCCGGTCAGCGAGGGTCCGAATGCCGCTGACCGATTCACTTCGGAACTCGTCGGGGAATTGGCCGAGCATGGGGCCGCGAACCGTTCGGCTGCCGACCAGACGACGGCCGACCGTTTTCGGCGCCCGACTACCTTCGGTGCCGGCGGATCCGAACCCTACGCCCAGGCACTGCAAAGCGACGACAACGTGCTCTACCTGCACGGCCGCCGCCACGACGCCGATCCGGAAACGGCCGCCCGCGTTTCCACCATGCACGCCGGACGGTGGAGCGCCGGAGCCGATGCGATCGACCGTTCCCTGCTGGCGGGCGTCGCCGGACCGGTGCTCGATATCGGCTGCGGACCGGGCCGAATGATCCGGGCCGCGATGGACGAAGGCCTCGACGCACTCGGCGTCGACGTGTCACCGACCGCCGTGCGGATCGCCCTGGCCGCCGGACTTGCCGTGCTGCACCGCTCCGTCTTCGATCACCTTCCGCTCGAGGGAACCTGGGCAACGCTGCTGCTCGTCGACGGCAATATCGGCATTGGCGGCGACCCCGACGCGCTCCTCGAACGCTGCGCCGCGCTGCTCGCCCCCGACGGCATGCTCGTCGTCGAGGTTCACCGCGACCCCGAACACGACCTCGCCTATGTGGGCACCCTGCACGACGCCGCCGGACATATGAGCGACGCCTTCCCCTGGGCCGAACTCGGTGTCAGCGCCCTGCGCCGCCGGGCCGCACAAGCAGGCCTGACCCCGGTCGCCGAATGGTCCCGCGGCGGCCGCACCTTCGCCCGCCTGGCTCGCGCCTAGTCGTTTATCTTTCCGGGCCCGGGCCCGGGAATCGGGCCCATGCTGGATCATGGGCCCGGTTCCCTAAGGTGGGCCCGGACCAAGGTGCTTAGGAGTCTGACCGTGCACCGATGATCTTCAACGTCTGAGCGAGACGCGGATGACCCGCTGGCGCCGCTCCCGCAGCAGCGCCCACACCGACAACCCCGCCGTCAAAACCGCCAGCACGAGCCAGAAAATCCCCAGGTTGAGCCCGTAATCCAGCGGCAGCACGGTCGGATTCGCCGGAGCAAAATTCTTCGCCACCATCGTCGGCACCGCGATCAGCGACACAATAGATCCGACCACAATTGCGCCCTGCACGATCGCAATGACCGTGCCGGTCGTCCGCCGCCCGACTCGGCGCAGCGCAATCCCACACGCAAACACGATCGGCGCCAAAATCGCATCGTGCAGCACGATCGCCGCCGCAATCCAGAGCGCCACCCCGGGAATCCGGGTCAGCCGCACCGAATCGAACATCACAAACGCGCCCCAGGCCAGCAGCAGCACACCAGCACCCACCAGCACCAAACGGATGCTCCGCATCCGCCGGCTGGTCGACGCCGCGATCCCGGCCGGTGGCGGAAACAGGCCAGTCCCGGCGTTCTCGGTTGACGTGGTGGCCGAACCCATCGGGGCACCCCTGCCGGTCACCCCCACTCCGGTGTCGACACCGACGTCACCGCCGGCCGTCTCGCCGCGTGATCCGCGCGCATCCGCTCTCATGATTCGATCGCCTCGATTCGGCTCAGCCATTTGGTTTGCAACACCCCGGGCCGCCCCGGCGCGATCATGCGGGCCGGATACCCATGCTCGAGGTCGAGAGTCTCGCCGTTGAGCTCGAGAGCCACGAGCGTGAGCGAGTCGCGCACATATTCCTGGCCCATCTGGGTTTTGCTGAAGCTGCCGCGTTCTTCCAGGCTGATCAGACGAAACGAGGTCTCCGGGTCGGCTTTCATCAGGTCGGCGAGGTCGCGCAGCCGCACACCGCGCCACGTCGCCATCTGACTCCAACCCTCGACGCAGGCGATCGGCAGCCGAACCTCGGTCTGAGGCAGCGCGAGCAGTTCGGCCCGGGTGAAGGAGCGCTCGGTGCCGGCCACCGCGAGGGTAAGAGTCCACGATGAAGCGAGGGCGGCATCCGCCACCTGCGCCTGCTCGCTGGTGCGATTCACCGGAACCCCCTGCTGGCCGACGCCCTTCTTGCGCGGCGCGAACAGGTTGACCGCGTTCAGCGGCGTGAAGGTCTGGCCGGCGGTCAGGGCCACGACGGCCGTCGTGGCGACGCCGACGGTGGTGAGAAACCCGCGCCGGCTGACCCGCGAAGACGGACGCGGCGTCGCATCGATATAGTCGAGCAGTCGCCCGGTGAGGCCCCCCGGCCGAGTCGTGCCCCACAGTCGCACCGCCTCCGCATCAGCCGCCCGGTCGGCCGACACCGCGTCGACCAGATGATCGCCGTCGCCCGAGTCAGAACCCGAACCCGACGACTTACTCCAATACCGCGTAATCACCGGCAGCTTGACCGCAATGTGAATCACCAACAGCCCGATCAGCACCCAGCCGAGCGCAAAGTGCACCTGCCGAAACGGAAAGGGCCACGGATACCACTGAAACGTGTTGAGCAGTCCGATCGTGATCTGCACGAGCGAGGCCCCCACGAACAGGGCGATCGAGGCCCGTTCGAGAAAATGCACGAAACCGCGCACCGGGGGATAGGCGAACAGGTCGGGAAAAACGATGTACAACTTGGCCAGCAGCAGCGGAAAACAGGCGATGCCGGCGATGATGTGCGTGCCCTGGGTTACCTGATACAGAAATTCCGGCCGGGTCGCGAAGCGCATCCAGTCGAGCGGTTCCTGCAGAAAATGGCTGTACAGGCCGGTGCCGAAGCAGATCAGAAAGGCGGCACCGAGCAGCCGCCCGATCACGGTCGCCATGCGCGGATTGCGCACCGGTGACGCCAGCGCTCGCTGGGCCTCATACATCAATTGCCGCATACTTCTATTGCATCACCACAGCGCGTTGCAAACCGGAAAAATTCCTTACGATGTGCGGGTGAGTTGGGGAACGATCACGGGCAAACGAACACCGTACGAGAGACTGAACCGTGCGCATAACGATCATCGCGGTCCTGCTGGTGCTCAGCGCTGCCCTCACCGTATTCAGCGTGACAACCCTCGACCTGTTCCCGCCCGAGCGTGACGAAGTGCAATTGGTGTTGGTCACGGCTGCGCTCTGGTTTGTCTTCGGCCTCGCCTGCTGGCTGCTGCATAAAATCAACGGCAAAGCGGTGGTTGCCCTGATCCTGGCTGGCTCCGCCCTGATCGGCGGCGCGGCCATGGTCGGCCCGCCCAACACGAGTACCGATTCGGCCCGCTACGCCTGGGATGGCATCGTGCAAAACGCAGGAATCAGCCCCTACGCCTTCACCCCAGCGGATGCCCGCCTCGATTCCCTGAGACCAGGCTGGCTGTTCCCGACGCCCCAGAGCGAGGCGGGCGGGGAGGAGAAATGTGTCGGCGAACGCATCGCCACCGCACGCACGACCGACGGCGACCTGCTCTGCTCGTCCCTGAACCGCACGGCCCTACCCACGATCTACCCTCCGGCCAGCGAAATCTTCTTCGCCGGCGTGCGTTTCCTCACCGGACCCGAGCCGGCCTACTGGCCGTTGCAGCTCGCCGGGCTGCTGCTCAGCCTGGGCACCACGGTCATGCTGCTGGTCGGCACTCGCCGCCGAGGCCTCGACCAACGCAACGTCGCCCTCTGGGCCTGGTGTCCACTCGTAGCGACCGAGGCGATCACCAACTCCCACGTGGATATGCTCGGCGTCATCTTCGTCGTCGCGGCCGTATTTCTCGTGTCCACGAAGAAGGTCTGGCGTGGCGGCATCGCCCTCGGGATCGCGATCGGCACCAAGCTCATCCCGGTGCTCGCCGCGCCAGCGCTGCTCCGGCGCGGTGGCTGGCGAATGGTGACGGCATCCGTTCTGAGTTTTGCCCTGCTCTACGTTCCCTATGTGATCGCGACCGGCATCGGGGTCCTCGGTTACCTGCCCGGCTACCTGAGTGAAGAGGGGTATCAGGACGGGTCGCGGTTCGCGCTGGTGTCCCTGGTGGCGCCGGGGGCATCCGCTGTGATCGTCGCTGGCCTGATTCTGGCCATCGTCGCCGTGCTGGTGATTCTCAAGACCGACCAGAACCAGCCGTGGGTCGGCCAGCTCGTCATGATCGGCGCGACCCTGCTCGTACTCAGCCCTCGATACCCCTGGTATGCGCTGCTGCTGCTGCCGTTCGTGGCGCTCAGTGGCCGCTGGGAATGGCTGCTCGTGCCGATGGCGCTCACGCTGCGTCTGCTGGTGCCGAGCGTTCCGCTCACCCGAGCGTCGATCGCGATCGCGATCATCGTGATCGTGGCGGTTTCCCTGCGTCGCGCTGGTCCAGGCTCAGTCAAGCGGATGCTGCGCCCCCTGCGCGCCCGCCGGTCCTGACCTCGCCGCTTGGCAGCCCTGCCTGACCGCCCTGCTGTCTGACCGCCGTGCCTGACCGCCTTGGTGCGGCAGCCCGCCTCAACCCGCTCGCGGCACTCGTTAGAGTTCGTGGCATCCCTAGCACCGGGCGCCCGTTTCGCTAACGAGTGCCGCGAGGCGCACACGTGCCGCAAAGGCCCCCGGGCACGCAACAAACGGGGCCCGCCGTGTGGCGAGCCCCGTTTGTGCTGTACAGCCGAAAGCTGTGGAGAAGAACTACTTCGTGGCGGCGGTGATGGTTGCGATGCCAACGAGCATCTGGTCGGCGACGGCGTCGGTGCTGAAGGTGGAGTTCAGCAGGCCGGCGGCGACGGAAGAGATGTGAACCGTGGTGCCGGTGAGGATGGCGTTGTCGCCGTCCATCTTGAGCGGCTCAAGGGTTCCACCGTAGAGGTCGAACAGCAGGGCCTGGGTGGCAGCGGACTCGCCGTTGACCGAGACGTCACCGAAGAGCTCCGAGGTGCCCGGGTCGATGGTGAAGTTGGTCAGCTCGACGACGATGTCGCCGGCGGTCAGCGAGAAGCCGGATCCCTCGTGCTCAATGGAACCCTGAACGAAGGGGCGGTAATCTTCGGCCGGGTCGTAGTAGTCCACGTTTCCGCCGGTGATCGGGAAGTGCAGGCTGCCCTCTTCCAAGGTGGCCGTTCCCACGGTTCCGGCGGCCAGGCCGAGGCTCGTCAGAGCGGCGCCGAAGTCGGCGTCGAGCAGCACGGCGGTGTCCACGCCGGACAGGCTGGGGATCGAGGCGAGCGGCGTCGCGTCAGCGGAGGCCGAGTCGGACGAGCTGGAGCTCGAAGCGGGCGCCGGGGTCGTCGTGCCGGCGTCCGACGAGCAGCCGGCGAGACCGGCGATGAGAATTCCGGCGGAGGCGAAACCAATGGTGGCCTTGGTGAATGTGCGCATGGGATGAATCCTTTTCTGTCAATCGAGCAGGTGGTGTTGGGGTCTGCATGGTGTTCGGTTCCACCCTTGAAATGGTTTGGAATTGCCTCAATCCGTTACCGTTCTGTTACTTAATTCAGCAAACGTTCAGACAATGCTGGCGCGCCAAACACCCCTCAATCCCGCTCCTGGACAGGGATCGACGCTGATCAGCCGAGCGGATGCCGCCCTCGCTCGCGGTCCACGTTCTGACCACATGCGAGCTTTTCAAGCGCGCGCCGCGCCGACCTGCGCAGCGGTTTGGCATCAGCGGATGCCCGACTTGGGCGCAGCACGGCTTGCGCAGCCCAAGCGGTGACGGCCGAGAAGTGGCGGCGGCCTAGAAGTGGCGGAAGCGATCCGGTGCGAGATCCCACGGGTCTTTGCCGAGCAACTCGGCGACTCCGCGAAAGACGCAGGTCTCGATCATCATTCGCTGGTGCATCTCGTCGTTTTCGTGCAGGCGGGACAGTCGCTGAATTGGCAGCCGGTAGAACACCACCCGATTCGTCGCCGGCGTGACCATCCAGCGTTCCACGCCGATGCCCGGCTTCACCGAGCGCGGGCCGGAGGCCACCTCGAACACGGCGTGGCCGAGTTCTTCCGGCCAGACGCCGCGCAGGTATTCGATTGTGGAGGCGACCGTTATGTCGAACAGGTCGATTCGGGTGCGCAGCGGCGGCAGAAACGGACCGGTCGCCGAGCTGCGAATTCCGCGGCCGTGCCGGTCGCGCCCGCGACCGCGTACGGTCGGTTCGGGCGCTGCAGAACGTCGAGATCGGGCCATGCTGCCATCCTAGGCGGGTCGACGGGTACCCTGAGAGGCAATGACATTCCGTCCGTGTTCCCGCGTTGCCTGCCTCGAACCCTCGGTGGCCACGCTCACCTTTGACTATCGAGACTCGCTGGCCGTACTCGGCCCACTCGCCGGCCGCAAAGAACCGCACACCTTCGACCTCTGCGCACGGCACGCGGAGCGAACGACCGCTCCGCAGGGGTGGCAGCTGATGCGGCACCGCCTCGTCGCCGACGAGTCCGACCCCGTCGAGTAGCCAGCTCCGACTTGCCCCGGCCGCCTCGTCCCGCGGTCGAACCCCTGACCCGGCCCGCTGCCCTGCTCGTCTATTGGGTCGTTTCGGCCTCGCCGACTAGTGGCCGTTTCGGCCTCGCCGACTAGTGGCCGTTTCGGCCTCTTGGAATTACTTCGTTGACAAAACCTGGCCGTCTCGTCCCGCAGGCCGTCTGCCCACGGAAGTGGGCAGCATCCGTTCCGCCGCTGCTTAGCATTATCAGCGTGCGGTCGAACCGATTTTCGTCGGGGGCGTTCAGGCGGAAATGGCAAGATAGCACCATGACTGTCGCTTCGGCCACCGCGCCCCCCACGTTCACCTATAAGATCGCCGATTTGTCACTCGCCGAGGCTGGACGCCACCAGTTGCGCCTGGCCGAGAACGAGATGCCCGGGCTCATGGCCCTCCGCACCGAATTCGGCGAATCGAAGCCGCTCGCCGGAGCCCGCATCGCCGGATCCCTGCACATGACCGTGCAGACCGCCGTGCTGATCGAGACCCTCGTCGCGCTCGGCGCCCAGGTGCGCTGGGCCAGCTGCAACATTTTCTCGACGCAGGACGACGCCGCCGCCGCGATCGCGGTCGGCCCCACCGGCACAGTGGATGCCCCGGCCGGCGTTCCCGTGTTCGCTTGGAAGGGCGAAACCCTCGAGGACTACTGGTGGTGCACCGCGCAGATCTTCGACTGGAGCGCTGAAGCGCAAGCCGCCGGAACCAGCTGGACCGGCCCGAACATGATCCTCGACGACGGCGGTGACGCCACCATGCTCGTGCACAAGGGTCGCGAGTTCGAATTGGCTGGCGCCGTACCAGCGGATGCTGCCGGTGACAGCCACGAATACGGCGTCATTCTCGCCGCCCTCCGTCGCTCTCTGGCCGAGTCAACCGACCGCTGGACCCTGGTCGCGGCCGACCTCATGGGCGTCACCGAAGAGACCACCACCGGTGTGCACCGCCTCTACGAGCTCGCAGCGAGCAAGGAACTGCTCTTTCCGGCCATCAATGTGAACGACTCCGTCACCAAGAGCAAGTTCGACAACAAGTACGGCATTCGCCACTCGCTGCCCGACGGCCTCAACCGGGCAACGGATGTGCTGATCGGCGGCAAGGTCGTCTTCGTCGCCGGTTATGGTGACGTCGGCAAGGGCGCCGCCGAAGCGCTGCGCGGCCAGGGTGCCCGCGTCATCGTGAGCGAAATCGACCCGATTAACGCCCTGCAGGCGGCGATGGATGGATTCCAGGTCGCCCGCCTCGACTCCGTCGTCGAACAGGTCGACATCTTTGTCAGCGGCACCGGAAACTTCAACGTCATCGGTGTCGACCACATGCTGCGCATGAAGCACCTCGCCATCGTCGCGAACGTCGGTCACTTTGACAACGAGATCGACATGGCCTCGCTCGAGTCGCTGCCGGGCGCCGTCAAGGTTCAGATCAAGCCGCAGGTCGACGAATGGCGTCTGCCGAGCGGGCGCAGTGTGCTCGTCCTGTCCGAGGGACGCCTGATGAACCTCGGCAATGCCACCGGACACCCCTCGTTCGTGATGAGCAACTCGTTCACCAACCAGGTGCTCGCGCAAATCGAGCTGTATGTCTCACCGGAGAAGTACCCGGTGGGCGTGTATGTGCTGCCGAAGCTGCTCGACGAGAAGGTAGCGCGCCTGCACCTCGACGCCCTCGGGGTGGAGCTGACCGTGCTGACCCCCGAGCAGTCCGCCTACATCGGTGTTCCCGCCGAGGGCCCGTACAAAGTAGCCCACTACCGCTACTAGCCCCCGTCCGGACCGGGCCCATGTTCTATCGTGGGCCCGGCTCCATAAGGTGGGCCCGGTCGTTCGAGTCGGGGAGCGGTTTCGTGGTTCTCGCTGGTCGAGGAGTGGGCCCGTTTTGGCCCGCGTCTCGGCGCCGAGCCGGGCGACACGCCCGGGTGGGGGGCGTTTTGACGGGTGGGTGGTCTGGCCGTAATGTATCTATACGTACCCCAAAGGTGCGGAAAGCCGTAG